>JACQGQ010000083.1 GCA_016199495.1 Chloroflexota bacterium | reverse complement strand
CAGACTATGCTATGATGATTGCCAGGGATGGAGATTAATGTTTTAGTTGACGAGGGTCTTGAAGGCAGCCTTGAGGCGAGCTGGCTGGAGAGTGTGGCGGAGAAGGTCCTTCTTGCCCAGGGTATCGACTCCAGTGTGGAGCTTGGCCTGGTTGTTGTCGGTCAGAAAAGGGTGCGTCAGCTAAATTTTAGTTACCTGGGGAAAGATGAGCCGACTGATGTGCTCGCCTTTTCGATGCTGCCGGAGCCGTCCAGGGAAAACCTTGTCCCTTTTGTCGTACCTCCGGATGGCATAAAGCACCTTGGCGAGGTGATTATTTCCTACCCGCAGGCTGTGAGCCAGGCCGAAGAGCATCAGCATTTCGTAAAAAAGGAGATAGCTATTCTGCTTATTCATGGCGTGCTTCATCTCCTGGGTTATGACCATGATGAGCCTGAGCGGGAGCACCAAATGAGAACTCAAGAGGCGGCAATCCTGAGCGATATTGAAGGGGAACTTTTTTAAACTATATCGAGGTGTATTGCTGATACCCCGTAGCCGGGTAGTAAGCTTGAACTGCATTGTAGGAGGACTGGCTTGAAGGTTCTGGGTATTGCCGGTAGCCCGCGGCGGGGTGGTAATACCGACCGGCTGCTGGCTGAACTTATCAGAGGCGCTGCCAGCCGGGGAGCCGAGACTAAGACTATTATCCTTAATGACCTCAACTTTATCAGTTGCCAGCATTGTGATGCCTGTCTTAAGAAGGGAAATTGTAAGTATCAGGATGATATGCAGATGGTCTACCGGGAGCTGGAGCAGGCCGACCGGATAGTACTGGCTTCCCCCATTCATTTTATGGGGGTAACCGCCCAGATGAAGGCGATGATTGACCGTTGTCAGGCACTATGGGCCAGAAAATACGTACTGAATGTGCCGCCATTAGGTAACCGGCGAGAGCGGAAGGGATTCTTTATTTCTGTGGCTGGCCGAACGGTAGCCAATGTCTTTGACGGGGCGCTGCTTACTATCAAGAGTCTATTCACCGTGCTTGATGTTACTTATGCCGGGGAACTCCTATTGCGCAATGTGGACGAGAAAGGGGCTATCGCCCGGCACCCCGATGCCTTAAAGCAGGCTTTCCTTGCCGGTCAAAAACTGGTAGCAGAATAGCCAGTGGGATAATCAGAAGGAAACAGGCGCCACTACGGATTAGACCGGTTTCTCCTCGATGACCGCTAAAAATCTCTGGAGTAGTAATTCGCTGCCAAGATAAGTTACTATTACGAGTGGTAATGTCGAGCTCTTCAGGCCGCTAAAGGGTTTGGTGGCGTGTGAAAGACTCTAAGAAAATAGAGACAAATTCAACGGTAGCCATCATTGGTGGTGGACCGGCTGGTAGCTTTTTTGCTCTATATCTGCTGCATTATGCCAGGCAGAGGGGCATCTACCCCGAAATTACTATTTACCAGCAGAGCAATTTCGATGAATTAGGTCCAAAAGGGTGTAAGGGGTGCGCTGGTATCCTCTCTATGTCTCTACTCAGGAATCTGGGCGAGCTCGAGCTAACCATACCTGCAGAGGTAATCCAGAGCAAAATAGAGCATTATGCTGTCCATAGTCCGTATACCTCAATTAGCCTCAGTAACCCTGAAAAGGGAATGAAGATTGCCAGCATCTACCGCGGGGGCGGGCCACGTATATCCAGTTATGAGAATTCCATCAGCTTTGACGGTTGGCTCTTGGGACAGGCTCAAAAACAAGGTGTCAGAGTGGAAAATCAAAGGGTCTCACACATCTACCTTGCACCGGAGACGAAAGTAGAGGTGGCAGGTAAGAAGCTAGATTTTGACCTGGTGGTGCTGGCATCGGGTGTAAATATAAAAGTGGTTCCAATCCAGGGACTTGAATATCTTCCCCCGAAGACACGAATCATGGCTCTGGATGAGCTTTATGCCGGCACTGACGCGGTCGAGACCCGGCTGGGCAACATGGCACATGTCTTTCTGATTCCACACTCAGGGCTGGTTTTTGGAACCCTGGTACCTAAGGGGCCGTTTATAAACGTTTCACTGTTGAGTACTGGTAAGCGTCCTGTTTCCGTTGCTGATTTCTTAAACCATGACCTGGTACGGGGGGTGCTGCCGGAGCGGTACCAACGTGCCTGCGGCTGTCAGCCGCGGACGTTAGTTGGTTCTGCTGGCAACTACTACGCCGATAGATTTGTGGCTGTTGGTGATGCCGTCGTCTCTAGATTGTATAAAGACGGTATCGGCTCCTCATTATTAACCGCTCGTGAGGCGGCCCGCACCGTAGTTTATCACGGCCTATCTCGTCAGGATTTTAAGCGTTATTATCAACCCTTTTGCCGGAACATAGACCGGGATAACCGGTGGGGACGGCTGTTATTCTCAATAAATGACAGGACTAAGGATTCTCGCCTCTTTCTCCTGGCACAGCACCGATTGATTGCCGATGAGCAAAATGATGTGACCGGCGCCCAGCCGTTCACCAAAGCTGCTTGGGGTATGTTCACCGGAAGCTACATTTACAGAAGTATAGCTAAGATGACTTTTAGACCGGCTTCACTGATGAAGTTTTCCTCAACTCTTTTGCGGGAAGGTTTAAGCGGTTTGTTCCACAAAGAGCGTGTCTATCCCAAGAGGCTATACGTAGGTAGCAGAAAAGTGCTGATTCTGGGTAGCGGATTTGGTGGGACATATAGCTTGCGGCACCTCGTCCGTTCTCTGAACAAAAATGAGAATGTGGAAACTACAATGGTAAGCAATGAGAATTTCTTCCTATTCTCCCCTTTGCTACATGAGGTAGCTATGGGTGGTATCGAGACCCGGCACATCGCCTATCCTATCAGGAGATTACAGTGGAGAGACAGGTTCACTTTTCTTCAGGACGAGGTAAAAAAGATAAATCTAAGAGGTCGTGAGGTGATTACGTCCGCTGGAACCATGGACTTCGATTATCTTGTCCTGGCGCTTGGCAGTGTTACCGATATGTCAGAATTGGTCTCTACGGGGGGAAATGTATTTACTCTCAAAACCCTGCTCGATGCTATACTAATTAGAAATCATGTCATCAGTGTTTTTGAGCGAGCCAGTATGCATAGGGAGCCAGCCCAGCAGAGGCAACTACTTACCTTCGTTGTCTCCGGAGCTGGCTATGTAGGTGTACAATTGGTGACTCAGTTGAGGGACTTAGTCTACAGAAATTTGATTAGGTTCTATAAAACAATAGACCCCGCTAGCATCAGGATTGTTCTGGTTGAGGTAGAATCTAAGATTGTCGCCGAGCTGCATACCAAGCTCGGTGCCTATGTTATGAAGCGCCTCCAACGTATAGGGATTGAAGTTAGATTGAGGTCACGGGTCACCCGTGTCTGGGAAGACCGCCTGGAAATCAATAATAAGGAAATTGTGCCCACAAGCACTCTTATCTGGGTGCCCGGGGTGGTAGCTAATCCGCGGATTGCCGAGCTGGATGTTGAAAAGGATAATCTCGGTCGAGTCCTGGTTAACGAATATATGGAGGTACCTGGATTCCCCGGCGTGTATGCTGTGGGTGATTGTGCTCATTTTGAGAACCCGCGGTCGGGCCAGCCGATACCACCCCGGGCTCATACCGCCGTGCGCCAGGCCAGAATAGTTGCCCACAACATTCTGGCTGAGCTCCGGGGCAGGGATAAGCAACCTTATCGTTATGCCGACTTTGGAGAAGTCGTTTCTTTAGGTGACACCAAGGCGGTATTTCGTTTCCGCGGTCTACGGCTCTATGGATTTCTGGCACGTTTAATCTGGTTTGGAGCTTATTCCTTGCTAGTTACCGGGTCATACAACCGCATCAGGATTCTAATGGATTGGCTGCTGTCCTTTGTCTTTGGCCGAGACACCACTTTTCTCAAACTAAAAAATTAGTAACATCATACTTTACCCGGACTGTCTCCAGAGACTCTTAGGCATGATAAGGCTGGGTAATCAAAAGGAAACAGGCGCCCCACTATGGATTAGACCGTTCGTCGAATTAGTTGTTGCCTGCCTACCCGGCGCTGTTCTCTGGGTACAGGCTCTGGTTGTGTTATAATAATAAAATGAAAACGTCGTTGGCAAGGGGTGATTGTATGTGGCTTCGAACCAGGAGGCTCTGGCTGGTGGCTGTTCTCTTCAGCTTCCCTGGTGGCGTCATCAGTCCTGTTGTTACCTCTCTCCGGCACTACCTGAGTTTAGGCGAGACAAGATAAAGTGTTAAGCCCGTCCCCCGCCTTGCTGGTATCCATCGTCGGCATCTTGCTCCTCTTGAGACTAAAGGTTCATCCCGGCTTCGCCATTTTCGCCGGCAGTCTCCTCATTTCGCTGTTGGTCTTACCATTACCGTCGATACCTGCCCTTATGCTGCGCTCCTTGTTCGACTATCAGACTCTGAGACTGCTGGTGATAATCGCCAGTGCCCTGACTTTAAGTTACCTGATGGAGGAAAAGGGCTTGCTGGCTAAACTGGCGGCGACGATGGAGAGTATCAGCCCCAGGCTGGCGCTGCATATTATTCCGGCGGTAATAGGGCTGGTGCCGATGCCCGCCGGGGCGTTGGTTTCGGCGACGGCGGCACGGGATTTGGTTAAAAGGATGGGCTTGACTCCAGAGCAGAGCACGTTCATCAATTATTGGTTCCGGCATATCTGGGAGTTCTCGTTGCCAGTCTACCCGGCCATCATAATAACCAGCGTGCTCCTCTCTGTCCCCCTTGCTTCGGTAGTGGCAACGCTCTCCCCGATGACCGCTTTGACTATCATGTCCGGGGCTGTCCTCAGCTACGGGATACTAAAAAAGACAGCCAAAGTAAAAGGGGAACCGACAAAAAATATCGCCTACAACCTCCTCAGGGCTGCCTGGCCCATCCTCTTACTTGTCCCGTTAATCCTGCTGGGACTGGAGGCAATGATAGCCTTCCCTCTGGTGCTGGCCCTTTTGGCGATACAGCAAAGAGCTAACTGGCCAGAATTGAAAAAGGCATTTAGATATGGGGTAGACCTTAGAATCCTGTTTTTGTTGTATGCCGTCATGCTCTATAAGGCGACAATAGAAAGCTCAGGCGCCGCCCAGCAGGTCTTTTGGGATATGCAGGCGATGGGACTGCCCGCCTCAGCTATGCTGATAGCCCTGCCCTTGTTAATGGGTTTGGCTACGGGCATCAGCATGGCCTTTGCTGGCATTGCCCTGCCGCTTTTAGTGCCTTATATCGCCGCGGACTCAGGCGTCAATGGCTCTGCTTTATTATTAGCCTACGTGAGTGGCATGATGGGACTTCTTCTCTCCCCCCTGCACCTTTGCCTTATTCTTTCCGCCGAGTACTTTAAGGCTAACCTGGCTAAGGTCTATCACTACATTCTCCCCCCGGCCATTGTCATCGAAGCCATCGCCCTGCTTATCTATTATATCACCAGCTAACTTTTCAAACTCTGACAGTAGTCCATTCGCTGGTTGCTCAGTCATAAGCTCTTGTTGTATTATAATATGGTAGTAGTACAATAAGAACTGTCGTTGCTAAGGGGGGTTTTATGTGGCTGCAAACCAGGATGTTCTTACTGGTGGCTCTTCTCTTCGCTATCCTTTATGGCGTTATCACCGCTATCGGTACCTTGATGGGCGCCGGCAGCGCCGTGTCTTACATCGTCTTAGCCTTCGTCTTTGTGGGCATCCAGTATCTCATCGGTCCTGCCATCGTCGGCTGGTCGATGAAGATAAAGTGGGTTTCTGACAAAGAAGCTCCAGAGCTACACCAGATGGTAGCTGAGCTTGCCGAAAAAGCCAACCTGCCCAAGCCTCGGGTTGGTATCTCGCAGCTAGCTATACCTAATGCCTTCGCTTTCGGTCGGACAAGGCGGGATGGGCGAATCTGTGTTACCCAGGGCATCCTCAAGCTCTTAAGCCGGGATGAACTCAAGGCTGTCCTCGGGCATGAGATGGCGCACATCAAACACCGTGACATGGCGGTCATCACCCTGATTTCGGTAATACCGTTGATACTGTACTGGATTGCCTGGAGCACAATGTGGGGAGGGGCTTCGGGTGGCCGCCGGCAGGGAGGTAGTTACGCCCTGCTCATCGGCTTCGGTGCCTTCTTGCTCTACTTCCTTACCAACCTCCTGGTGCTTTATGGCTCCAGGATACGGGAGTATTACGCTGACCTGGGGAGCGTTCGCCTGGGGAACAATCCCCACCACATGGCTACTGCCCTGTACCGCCTGGTTTACGGCGATGCCCGCTTCAGGGGCACTCAGGAATTGAAGCAAGCGGAAGGTGTGAGAGCCTTCTTTGTCAATGACCCGGCCCGGGCTTGGCGTGAAGTTAGAGAGCTAGCCCAGATTGACCGGGACATGAATGGCAGCATCGATTATGATGAACTCGCCGAACTGCGCCAGAAAGAAGTGCACCTGGGCACGTCTGATAAAATGATGGAACTCTTCACCACCCACCCCAACATGCTCAAACGGATAAAACATCTATCCACTCTTGCTGTTTGAGGCTTACCATGACCGGTTATTGGCTATTTCTTGATAGAGCGGGGGTAACATGGCTACCATAAATTCTGTCCTTGGACCTGTGGACACTGCCGGGCTCGGTTTTACGCTGATGCACGAACACCTCGCGGTCTCATCAGCCGGCATCCCGCAGAACTACGTTGAGCTTCTCGGCGCCGGATTTATGGAGCGCCTTGTGAACGGATTGACTCGAGTAAAGCAGGGCGGCATAGACACTATTGTTGACGCCACCACCCTCGACCTGGGTCGTGACGTGACGCTACTGGCTGAGGCTTCCCGGCGGAGCGGTGTCAATATCATCGCCTGCACCGGGTGGTGGCTGGAAATGCCCCGTTTTCTTAACGGTGTCTCGGCTGACCAGTTTGCCCGGCTCTTCATCCGCGAAATCCAGGAGGGCATAGCCTCGACTGATATCAAGGCTGGAATTCTTAAGGCTGCCAGCGATATTGCCGGAGTGACGCCGGGGGAGGAAATCATCCTGCGTGGCGTGGCGCGTGCCCACCGTCAAACCAACACTCCCATTATGCTGCATTCCTATTCACCAGGCCAGGTAGGCAGACAGCAATTAGCTATCCTCAGGGAGGAAGGTGTTGACCTGAGAAGAGTCAAAATAGACCATTCTAATGACACCACCGATGTCGAATACCTTACCTGGCTGCTGGAACAGGGGTGTTATCTTGGCCTGGACCGCTATCCGGGGCGTAATGTCAGCCCGCTAGCCCGCACCAGAACGATGAAGGCATTAATCGATGCCGGTTATGCCCATCGCCTCCTTCCCTCCCACGATTGGTCATCGGTGTGGGTGGTGGCCGAGACACCACTCATCTCGCCAGAAGAAAGGGAGGCACGTAATCCCCACGGCTACCTTTATATCAAGAAGGTGGTCTTTGCTCAGCTTCGAGAGATGGGTGTCCCCGAAGCGACTTTGAACAGTCTGTGTGTCGATAATCCCAGAAATTTCTTTGAAGGCGACTAGTGTCTCGAGTTCTCATCACCAACTTCATTCTGTGATTCATGGCTAGAGGCTCTGTCAGACTTAACCGGCAGATTGTCTCTTGGATTGTCTGCCGCCAAGCGCCACTGGCGCCGGCTCTTTAAACTCGGCCAGGTTCTTTAACTCAGACCGGTAGGAGCACTGGAGGCACTGCTCGTACCACCAGCCCTCCAGGTCTCGGTCAATAAAAATATCACCCCGACATCGAGGACAACTCTTTAATTTCCACTTTGGCATGCGTATCACCCCCTTACCGGCTTAACTCCCTTCCCATCAAAACTATTTTAGGCGCCGAGCTAGCCCATGTCTGCGACTTTTGTCTCATTGTGGGTAAGGCGGCGGGGCAATGGTCCAGGGGCAAGTATCAGGGAGAAAAAAAGAAATCGGGGAAAGTAACCGGGGGAAATAGACATGCCGGGTCTTGGTCCTTCAATGTGTTTCTTCGATGACTATTTCGTAGGGGCAGGTGATGGCTCCGCTGGGGCAGATAACTTCGCACTGGATACACCAGCCACAATCTTTCGTCTCGATAACAGTGATGACATTCTTAACCAGTACCAGCGCCCGGCAAGGGCACACGTTGATACACAATTCACAGCCGTTACACTTTTCCTGGTCTACCACGGGCATTACAACCACTACTATCCCCTCCACGTTGCTTATTCTAGGCTCCAAGCTAACTATTTGTATGTGACCTTTGTCTCAAAGAGATGCCTCCACCATTTTCTGGAGAGCTTTTTTATCAGTAATCACAATGCGGTGACGGTCAAACCTGAGCACTCCTTCTTCTTCGAGGGCTTTGAGCGACCGGCCGACTACCTCCCGAGCCGTGCCGGCCATAGCGGCCATTTCCTGCTGCGTGAGCCGCGGTCTGAGAGCCGTCTCATCTCCAGTGTACTCCAGTAGTATCTTGGCGACTCTGCCGATGACGTGCCTGAAAGAGAGGTCCTCGACCAGTGACACGAGCTGACGCACCTGTTCTGCCAGCACCTTAATGATATTCAGGGCTATCTGCGGGTAGTCCCGAAGGATGGACTGGAGGCTATCCTTTCTTACCCCGTAGAGGACAACCGGCCCCATAGCTTGAGCACTGCTCGGGTTGGTGCCGTCATCAAAGATAGGGACTTCATTGAAGGACTCTCCCGGGCGCACAATGTTCAGAATCTGCTCTTTCCCCTCGGCTGATGTCTTGAATACCTTGACGGCGCCCGAGGCGACAAAAAAGAACACCCCGGCTGACTCGCCTTCGAGCAGAATTAACTCCCCTCTCTCCGCCGTTTTCTCGAAGACGAACTGCTTGATGGCATCAAGCTCGGTAAGGCTCAACCCTGAGAAGTAGGGGATAGACTTGAGGAACTCTACTTCAATCGCCATATCTTATGAATTATAACGCTAGCTGGTTCCAATTTCCAGTGCCTTACTACAGAGATTGTTTAATAATTCAGACTGCCTGCCCGCCGCTCCTCCTGAGTTTCGGCAGGTGGGTCATTGCGAGGAGGCGTAGCCGACGTGGCAATCTGGGGGGTACCCTTTTCCCCACACGGATTGCTTCGTCGCTTTGCTCCTCGCAATGACACACGAGGTGTCTCCTCTCAGAAAATCCACGGATTAAAGTAATGTTGCCTTTCTCGGCCGGTAAGCACTAGAATAGTCCAGGTAGTAAGAATATTATCTTCTGCCCGGACTGGATGGTGATTAGCCCCTATGAAAACCAGTGATTTTGACTATTCCTTGCCCCCGGAGCTTATTGCCCAGACCCCGGTTGAACCCAGAGACCGGGGGCGGCTGATGGTCCTGGACCGTAGTGACGGCTCACTAAAGCACCAGCGGTTCCGGGAGATAGTTGACTATCTGCGCGCCGGGGATGTTCTGCTTTTCAATGACAGCCGGGTTATCCCGGCCCGTCTCAGCGGGAAGAGGGTTGATGACGGGGGCGGGTTGGAGATTTTACTACTGCGCCGGCTCAGTCCCGGTGTCTGGGAGACGCTGGTTAGACCCGGTAAGCGTGTTAAGATTGGCACCAGGATGGAGATAAGCAGCGATTCTGTGAATGGGGATAGTCCGGATTTCAGGGTTACGGCTGAAGCCGTCGGCTTGGGGGAAGGAGGCACACGGGTGATAAGCTTCTCGGATGAAACTCGGCTGCCGGCGTTGGGCAAAATTCCGCTGCCGCCCTACATCCACGTTCCGTTGCCGCACCCGGAACGCTACCAGACAGTTTATGCTAATGTGGAGGGTGGTGTTGCGGCGCCTACGGCCGGACTGCACTTTACCCCGGAGCTAATTGCCAGGATAAAGAGTAAAGGCGTTCGCTGTCTCTTTGTTACCCTGCACGCCGGCTTGGATACCTTCCGCCCGGTTCGGCAGGATAACCCACTGGAGCATCCCATACACCGGGAATACGGCCTACTCAGTCAGGAAGTAGCCGATGAGCTATCTCAAGCCAGGACAGAGGGACGGCGAATCGTCTGCGTCGGCACAACCACTGTCAGGCTGCTCGAGGCAGTAGCTCAAGCCGGTAGTCCGCTTGACATCCAGCCGTTCGCCGGCTGGGTCAGCCTGTTTATTCTACCGGGATTCCAGTTTCAGGTGGTTGACGCCCTTATTACCAACTTTCACTTGCCCCGGTCAACACTGCTGATGCTGGTTTCCGCCTTTGCCGGTAGGGATTTTATCAGGCGAGCCTACCAGGAAGCCATCGCCCGGCAATACCGTTTCTACAGCTTCGGCGATGCCATGCTGATACTGTAATCCGCGTCTGGTAAACTTTAATGTTTGGAGGTAATGATACCCTTGAGCGAAGTAAGCAAGACCCTGGTTCAATGTGATTTCGATGGCACGATTACTGAAGAAGATGTTAGTTTCGTAATGCTGGATGCCTTTGCCGGCGGGGACTGGCGGCAGCTATTCCGAGACTATGAAGAAGGCAAGATATCTGTCGGGCGCTTCAACACGCAAGCTTTTGCTATGGTTAAAGCCGACCGGCAAAGCCTGCTGGAAATTGCCCGGAGTAAGGTAAAGGTGCGCCCCGGCTTTAAGGAACTGGTGGCTTGCTGTCGCCGCAAGGGCTTCCGTCTGGTTATTGTCAGTAATGGGCTGGATTTCTACATAGAAAAAATCCTGAGAGACATCGGGCTGGCCGACATCGAGGTCTTCGCCGCCAGGACACGATTCCACCCCGGGGGTCTCAAAGTTCAGTATATCGGGCCCGATGGCAATCAACTGGATAGCGACTTTAAGGCGGCTTATGTCGCTTTATTTCTCAGGGAAGGCTATCGGATAATCTATGCCGGCAATGGCAACTCGGATATCGCCCCGGCCAGGCAGTGCCAGCATATCTTTGCCACCGGTAACCTGCTGGCACACTGTCAGCAGACAAACCTTGCCTGCACAGCCTTCACCGACTTCAACGAAGTAGTCAGCGTCCTGGAGCTTTTGTGAAGATAGTGCTGCATATCTGTTGTGGCGTCTGTGCCGCTGGTGTCGTCGAGAGATTAATCTCGGAAGGGCACGAGCTGCGCGGCTTATTCTATAACCCGAACATTCACCCGCGGGAGGAATACGAGAGAAGGCTGGAGGCGGCTTATCAAGTAGCTAAAGAATTAGATTTTCCCCTGGAGGCCGGCCCCTACGTGCCAGAGGAATGGTTCGCCGCCACCAGCGGCCTGGAAAATGAGCCTGAAGGCGGCCGGAGATGTCCGGTCTGCTTCCGGCTCAGACTGGAAAAGACCTACCTCTATCTCAAGGACTACGGAGGGGATGCTTTTACAACTACTCTAACCATAAGCTCAAGCAAATCGGCGGTTGTGATTAATCAGGTAGGCCAGGAAATCGGCGGGGACAGGTTTCTGGCCAGGGATTTTAAGAAAAAGGCCGGTTTCCAACGAGCTACGGAACTGGCTAAGAAATGGGCGATTCACCGCCAGCACTATTGTGGTTGCATCTACAGCCTGAGGGGCAGATGAAGTCCGGCCGGTTAACTATATCTGTTGTAATCGCCGGGCCGGTTCTTCCGGTCTGACTATGTTACAGACAGTTCCCTCCGGGCAACTTTCACATTTCTCACATTCCAGTTGCAGCGTGGTGTGAGAGATGCTAAACTGCTGGCTCAAATCACGATTCACCTTAGCCACAATGTCGGCACTGCCACTGACACTCTGGTCCTCAATAATTAAATGGGCGCTCATGGCATGTATACCTGAGGTGAGCGTCCAGATGTGAACATCATGGACTTCATCCACACCGGGAACACTTTTGAGTATCTCGATGACCTTGTCGACCTGGATATGTTTAGGCACTGCTTCCAGAAGAATATCCACTGATTCTTTGACCAGACGCACCGCCCCCCAGAGTATAATAAAGCCGATAAAAACAGCTATGATGGGGTCAACAATACCCCAGCCGCTAACCGCAATGATTATCGCCGCGGCAATCACCCCCACTGACGATATGGTGTCACCGATAATATGCCAGAAGGCAGCTTTGATATTCAGGTTACCGTGGTTGGCTCCCCTGAGCAGCCATATCCCGACCAGATTAGCTACCAGACCAATGCTGGCGACGGCTAGCATTAGCGTCGTCTGGATTGTCGGTGGCTCCAGGAATCGCTGGTAGGCTTCATAGAAAATATAACCAACAATCAAAACCAGGGTGACGCCGTTAGCCAGGGCAGCCATGATTTCGACACGGTGGTAGCCATAGGTTTTGCTTGGTGTGGCTGGTCTCCGGGCAATGGTTATGGCGAACAGGCTCAGCCCTAGCGCCAGGGCATCAATCAGCATGTGCCCGGCATCACCCAATAGCGCCAGACTACCACTGAGGATGCCGCCGATGGCCTCAGCCACCATCATCACCAGGACGATGGCCAGGGCAATCTTTAACCGGCTGCTCCCGTTAAGAGCCGAGTGGCCGGCTTCACTGTGCTGATTATTCATTTTCGTCCTGGGTGACAATAACCACTCCCCTTGGTTGGCTGACTACCTCTCCAATGATAGCTGCTTCCTCGACACCCGCCTCTCGTAACCGGCCGAGCAGCCGTGCCGCTTTTCCCGGAGCCAGACAGATTAGTAATCCCCCTGAGGTTTGCGGGTCAAAGAGAATGTCCTGCCAGTGAGCCGGTATCTCGCCAGTCATTTCTACGCAGGGAGAGTAAAACTCACGATTCCGTTGTAAGCCCCCCGGGCGCATCCCCTGCCTGGCTAATTCACCGGCTTCGGGAAAGAAGGGGATGGCAGCGATATTTATCTTGATGCCGACCCGGCTGTTCTGGGCTAGCTGGATGGTATGCCCCAGGAAGCCAAAGCCGGTGATATCGGTACAGGCATGAACTCTTATTTCCTGCATCAGCTCTGAGGCGGTGTTGTTCAAGGTCGCCATACATTTTGTCACTTTAGCTACCGTTTTGTCATCAACTACGCCCGCTTTTACGGCCGTGTTGATAATGCCAGTCCCCAGTGGCTTGGTCAGTATCAGTTTATCCCCCGCCCTGGCACCGGAGTTAGTCACCAGCCGTTTGGGGTGCACGGTGCCGGTAACCGAAAGCCCGTATTTAAGTTCGGTATCAACTACGGTGTGGCCCCCGAGCAGCGTTACCCTGGCCTCAGCCATCTTGTCGATGCCACCCCTGAGGATATCTTTTAAGACCGAGATATCCAGGGACTCGGTGGGAAAACAGACGATATTCATGGCGGTCAGCGGCTTACCGCCCATCGCGTAGACATCGCTCAAGGCATTGGCGGCGGCAATCTGCCCGAACATGTAGGCATCATCGACTATGGGCGTGAAGAAATCGACTGTCTGGATGATAGCCAGCTCATCGGTTAGTTGATAGACGCCGGCATCATCCAGAGTCTCCATGCCGCGAATTACCTTCGGGTCGGATATTAAGGGCAGGTCACACAGAGCTTTATCCAGGTCTCCCGGACCCAGCTTGGAAGCTCAACCAGCCGCGCGCACGCTTTCGGTCAGGCGGGGTTCCTTTCTTTTGACCATCCACTGCCTCCATTAGTGAAACTGGGAGTTAAGCTCCCAGCCTCCTCCGTTATTGTAACATTCTGAGACTTAGGAAAGCAAAGCCTTGCCTCAAAGAGATTGTTTAGTGACCTATCCCCCCGCCTGCCGAAGCCTCGTGCGGCGGGCAGGCCTGGCCCCCTTCCCTTTAAGGGAAGGGGGCGTAAGGTAAGAGAGGGGGCTTTGCCCCCTCTCTAAAATCTCTTCCCCCTCTCCTTATTAAGGAGAGGGGGACACAGGGGGTGAGATTAACTGAGGTTAATAAAGACTCTCAAGCTTTGAAGGTTAGTATGGTTATGTTAAAATAGGCGTAGTAGTGATGAACAGCCAGTTTCGTCATCTTCCCAGTGTCGACAGGCTCATCTCCGAGAGGCGGATTAAACAGCTTGAAAGAGTTTATCCGCATCAGTTGCTGGTAAACTTAATCAGGCAGCGTCTCGAGCGTGAGCGCCGGGCAATTGCCGCCGGTAATCCCTGTCCGGCTATCGATGAGATAGTAGCATCTATCTCGGCGCAACTGCGTGAGCTGGAGAGTCCCAGCCTGCGTCCGGTCATTAACGCCACCGGCGTAATACTTCATACTAACCTGGGTCGGGCGCCGCTGAGCCGGGAGGCGATGACCGCTATGGATAACATCGCCCGGAGCTACTCCAATCTGGAGTTCGAGCTTGATAGCGGCCACCGGGGTTCTCGTCAGAGCCATATCGAGCCGATTTTGTGCCAGCTAAGCGGGGCTGAGGCCGCCCTGGTGGTCAACAACAATGCGGCGGCGGTGCTGCTGGGACTGACCGCATTAGCCAGGAGAAAAGAGGTAATCGTCTCCCGGGGCCAGGCGGTCGAGATTGGTGGTGGCTTTCGTATTCCCGACGTCATGCGCCAGAGCGGGGCGAAGCTGGTGGAAGTAGGTACGACCAATTGTACCTATGGCGCTGATTATGAACAGGCGATTACCCCCCGCACCGCCGCCCTGTTGCGGGTTCATGCCAGTAACTTTCAGGTAACCGGTTTTACCCAGTCTGTTACCCTTGAAGAGATGGTAACACTGGGCCGGCAGTATAACCTGCCGGTCTTTGATGACCTGGGCAGCGGCTGTTTCCTGGATACGACTATCTTTGGGCTCGACCCGGAGCCGATGGTGCCGCAGAGTGTGGCTATTGGTGCCGGGCTGGTCTTCTTTTCCGGGGATAAGCTGGTGGGGGGTCCTCAAGCCGGGATTATCGTCGGTAAAGAACAGCTTATCGCGAAGTTAAAGAGACACCCGTTAGCCCGGGCGGTGCGGATTAGCAAAACGGAGCTAGCTGGTGTGGCCGCTACCTTGCTTCACTACCTGAAGGGCGAAGCCGTTGAGAAAATTCCGCTGTGGCAGATGATTTCGGCGTCGCTGGAGGAGATTGAGCGGCGCGCCAGGCTGTGGGCTGAGGCGCTTGATGGCCTGGCTCAAGTGATAGATGGGGAGAGTATGATAGGCGGCGGCAGCCTGCCGGGAAGCACCCTGCCGACCAGGTTGGTCGCTATTGGTGGAGAAGGTAAGGGGAAAGGTAAAAACGTAGTACAAGTACTGGCGGGCAAACTGCGCACAAATGAAAAGGTTCCCATTATCGGTCGTATCAGCGAAAATGTTCTGCTCCTCGACCCGCGCTCGGTCCTGCCGGAAGATGACCAGGTTGTGCTTGCCGGGCTGCGGAATTTGGTCACTACCTGATGGCAGTTAACGCTGTGGAGGGGAATAGATGTTTGTGCTAGGTACGGCCGGGCATATTGACCACGGTAAGTCAGTCCTGGTACAAGCCCTGACCGGGATAGACCCCGACCGGCTGCCTGAGGAAAAGGAACGGGGTATGACCATCGACCTCGGCTTTGCCTGGTTCAAGCTGCCGGGCGGTCAAGAGGTGGCTATTGTTGATGTTCCCGGGCACGAGCGCTTCATTAAGAACATGCTGGCCGGGGAGGGTGGTATCGATTTAGCCCTGCTGGTTATCGCCGCCAACGAAGGCGTGATGCCGCAAACCAGGGAACACCTGGCTATTATCGACCTGCTGGGCATACAAAGAGGGATGGTGGTCATCACCAAGAAAGACCTGGTGGATGAGGAGTGGTTGGGTTTGGTGAGGATGGATATCGAGGAGCTAATCAGTGCCACTGCTTTATCTCAAGCCCCCATTGTTGCCGTTTCGGCGCTGACCGGCGAAGGCTTGCCGGAGCTGGTGGCGGCGATTGATGAGCTGCTGAGCTTTACCGTGCCTAAGAAGGATATAGGACGGCCAAGGCTGCCCATCGACCGGGTTTTTACAATAGCTGGCTCTGGTACCGTAGTTACCGGGACGTTGCTCGACGGTTCTCTCTCCGTGGGACAGGAGGTCGTCATTGTCCCCCCGGGTCTAAAGTCGCGTCTGCGGGGATTGCAGACGCATAAAGCTCGTATCAATACGGCCGCTCCCGGTAGCCGCGTTGCCGCCAATCTGGTCGGTATTGCTACCTCCCAGCTAGAGCGTGGGGATGTGCTTACCAGGCCGGGCTGGCTGATACCGGCGACGATGTTAACCGCCCCGCTGCGCCTGCTGCCCTATCTCCGCCGCCCCCTGCCGCATAATGTCACCGTTAGCTTTCATAGTGGCTCGGCGGAGGCGGTGGCTAAAGTCCGTCTGCTGGAGAAAGAGAAACTCGAGCCCGGGGAGACCACCTGGGCGCAGTTGGTGCTGACTAAGCCTCTGGCACTGGTTAAGGGCGACCGCTTTATTATCCGTTCACCGATGGAGACCCTGGGTGGTGGTAAAATCGTTGATTTAGATGCCAGGCGGCGGCGCCGTTTTCGCCCGGCGATTATTCAAAGTTTGAGGGTCAAGGAAGAAGGCACGGCTGAAGAAGTTATTCTGGCATTACTGGAAACAAAGCAACCCCTGGAGTTGCCCGCTCTCTTGGCTCGGGACGACCTGCCGTCCGGTGAAGTGCGGCCAGCCATAGAATCTCTTATCCAGCAGGCTAAAGTCGTGGCGATAGGAGCGGGGGAGCATCGCCTTTTTTTCACGGCCCTGGGCTGGGAACGCTTGCGGCAACAGGTCACCGCCACACTCAAAGACTACCACCGTAGATTCCCAACTCGTTCCGGTATGCCTAAAGTGGAACTGGGCAGCCGGCTGAAGCTGGGAAAGTATTCCCCGGTTATCTGGCAAAGGTTGCTGGATGAAAAGGTTTTGTCTGAAGAGGGGTTGACTCTTCGTCTTATTTTACATAAAATACAGCTTACCCCGGCACAGCAGGCGAAGATTGATGCCTTTTTACAATCTTTAGTAAAAAATCCCTACGCCCCGCCCGCTGACCTCATCCCCGAGCCGGATTTACTCAATTGGCTCATTGACCAGCAACGGGTGGTCAAGGTAAGCGACGACGTGGTTTTTTCCGCGGCAACCTATGATGAGATGGTGGCAAAAGTTACTGCTCATATAAAAACTCAGGGTAAGGTGACTCTGGCTGAAGTCCGAGATTTATTTAAGACCAGCCGCAAATATGCCCAGGCTCTCCTTGAGTATCTTGATGAAAAAAAGATAACCCGCCGTCTTGGTGATGAGCGGGTTTTATATTGATGCCATGAATCAGGCAGAGTGCGCTCGGTTAGTCACCAGAACGGTTGAGAACTTACCTCAGGAATTTCTGACCAGGTTGGAAAAAGAAGTTTTAACTGACCTCGCGGCTGGTTTCTTGACAACACCCACAACAGGGATTAAATTTAAGCTATAGGGCGCGGTAATTAAATGAAAGAATGGTGCCGGAAAGGGGGCTAGCTGAGAGATGGTG
>JACQGQ010000082.1 GCA_016199495.1 Chloroflexota bacterium | reverse complement strand
AGACAGGAGAGGCTGAGCAGCATCATCTTGCCATTGTTCAATTTTCTGGTCTTCTCGATGACAATATCATCGCTCTGCTTCTTTATCCTGACGTAGAAATCCTTAAACCACTCATCGGCAAGCCGCTCGGTCTCTATTTTCACCACCCTTTCCAGCTTTTGCCGGTAGATATAGGCCGTACCCGGTGATTTGGCGGCTATCTCCTCCTTTATTTTTCTTATCTCCTGGCTTTGCTCCGAGATTTGCTTGACTACTAATCCTGGCTCATACGAGACCTGCACCGCATACTCATTTTTACCCTCTATCTTGCTCATCACCTCACGAAGTCGCGCGTAATCCAGTCTCAGCCAATCCCTGACTACCTGGTCAGGGGCAGTGGCATCATCCCTGGGCTCTAGTATCGTGTCGAAGCCGAGGGGGATGACAACGCCAAGCCGCACACCGGCGGCATCAAGCACGCTCTGGTGTGTCTTCACCCAGTTTCTTACTATTTCGTCATCAGTCGACTGATATAGCTCGGTCGAACAACTGTGGACGATGGCGCTGATGTCCCCGTAAGGGATGGTATAAACCTCGTTGCCATCTATCCCAATCGCCCCCAGCCTGACTTCTTTATCGCCAGCGCTTATGCCATATAGATATCGCCCTTTATTTTGAAGGCAACCCACCTTTTTCATCGGTTCGTCTCCCAGGAAGTTAGGTTCTCCTTGATAAAACCATTAGGCTCTCTGCGACTTCCTCCGGCCATCTCTCCGGGTTGATTAGGCTATCAATGACACCATCCACAATACCATCCAGCCCATCTCTCACTGCCTGGACCGACTGGCTGATGCCCTGCTCGGTTTTGATTTCTTCAAGGGCGGTGTCCAGTTCCAGCAGGGCTTTGCCCAGTCGCTCGCACTCGTCCTCGCTCAGCACCCCGCTCTCCATTCTTTTCAACGCCTGGATTTTCAGGGTATCTTTAATCACCTCAACCAGAGCGATTACCAGACCGAGCACCCCATGCTTCAGGTTTTTCTCATCGATGTTAATCGCCATAAACCGAAACCTCTAAGTGGCTCGTATTTCCGGGATTGCCCAGGCTTTCCTGGCTCTGGCGCTTGTCCAGCCACACCAGGGGCACTCCTCATTGAGAAGCACTTCAGTAGCGACTTTCTTACGGCACTGCGGGCAGAGTTCCCTGCCCGCGGCGGCCTCCTTCCAGGCAGACTTTTCATAGTTAGTGCCGCTGGGGAACTCCAGCCCGTACCTGGCGGCTGTCTCAAAGGAAGCCAGGGCGGCTCTTATCTTAATCCCCAGAAGCTCGACCCCGGCTAAAGAAACACAGATATCGGCATTGATGACCAGTCCCTTGTCCAGTACGCGGTCAATAACGTCCGCCAGTGTGGTGACTTCGTCTCTGCTTGCCTGTAGTGCCATCTATTTCACCCCCTGACTCTTGTGATATTCCCTCACCATTCTCAGCCTCTGGATAAGCTCCTCTTCCAGGCTTTCATATTCCTCCTCGTTCAACTCGCCGTCCTGTAATAGCACTTGAAGCTGCTGGAGCCTCTCTTTAATCGATTCCTCGGTGATAAGGCGTTCCCGGTCAATCTCATCCCTCAGCCTGCCCAGAACCTCTTTGCCGAGAGTCAGGGGAATACCGAATAGAATCTGAAACGGCAATCCAATTAACATTTTACCGGCTCCAGCTTCAAGCTAACAAAATTATAGGGTGGCAAAGGCCCAACATACTTGAAATTCATTTTGCCCTGGAATCCGGCATCCAGCTTGTAGACCTGTTCCTTGAATTCACACTCCCGGGACTTCTCTATCAGGAAGGAGGCATTCAGGAGGTTCTTAATCCCCACCGGGTTATTCATCTTGGCCTCACAAGATAGTTCCTGGAGGATGGCATAGACCAGTTCGGCGTACCTGGTTTTCCAGTGGCGCACAATCGACTCCACCAGCTTGCCAGCCGTCGACAGCAGGTTTTGTACTTCAACGGGAGACGAGGCGGTATTTATCTTTGCCTTTAGCCTGGAAAGTTCGGCGTTTTCACCTTGAAGCTCCTTGACCACGGCTTCCTGCTCCCAGAAGACCTTCAGTTCAACTTCTATCTTACCGGCGAGGCGGTGTAATTCACCGAGCAGACCATCATAATTATCCTCTAATAGTCTGCGGACTTCGCCCCGGTCGGTGGCCACCATGCCGAAGCCCATGGGGAGCAGGTTATATTCTTTCAGTAGCGCTTCCTGGACGACAGTGTGGGCCCGCACGTTCTTTCGGGTCGGGTCTATCTCTGGGAGTTCGGTATCGCTAACCACGGCGGCCATTCGTTCATGGTTGATAGTATAGACATCGGCGCTTCCGATGCCGGGGAAATTGAACTTTAGGTATTGAGCTTCCTCGACAATCCCGTAAATATATTCACCTAGCAGTGGCATCTATTCCTCTCCTTTCTGGGCTTTCAACCAGCCGATAGCCAGGGCAAAATGCCTCTGAGAAATCTGGAGCTTTTTCTTCTTGTCTTTAGCGCTGACCGATTCCCTGATAGCCATCATAGAAGCTTCACGGCAGATAACCTCTATGTCTGAGCCAGCCATCCCTGCTGTTTCTTTAGCCTGAACTGCCAGGTCAATATCAGAAGCTAGCGGTTTACCCCTGACATGAATCCCGAATATCTCCCGCCGCGCCTTTTCATCAGGTAGCGGAAATTCTAAAGTAAAATCGAATCTGCCCGGCCTCAGGATAGCGGAATCAATCAGGTCTTTCCGGTTGGTAGCCGCCAGGACCAGCACCCCCTTAAGCTCCTCCAGCCCGTCCAGCTCGGTGAGGAACTGGCTGATAACCCTCTCCGTTGCCTGTGAGTTCTCGCCCAGTCCGCGCTCAGGCACCAGCGAATCAAACTCGTCGAAGAAAAGAATACAGGGGCTGGCCTGCTTCGCCTTGCGGAAGACCTCTCTGACACCTCTCTCCGATTCACCGACGTATTTAGACATAAGCTCGGGTCCTTTGATGGAGATGAAATTCACCTCGCTTTCATGGGCTAGCGCCTTGGCGACCAGGGTCTTCCCGGTCCCCGGCGAGCCGGAAAGAAGGATGCCTTTGGGAGGCTTGACATTCGCCTCCTGGAATAGTTGTGGGTAGCGTAACGGCCATTCGACCGCTTCAATCAGTTTCTGTTTTACTTCGCCCAGGCCGCCGACGTTTTCCCAACTGACATCGGGGACCTCGACAAAGACTTCCCGAATGGCTGAAGGTTCCACCTCTTTGAGCGCCTCGCTGAAATCGTTCATCGTGACCTCAAGCTGCAGCAGGGTCTCATATGGAATCTCATCCAGTTGAAAATCGATGCTCGGCATTATCTTCCTCAAGGCGTTCATGGCTGCCTCACGGCTTAGAGCCTCCAGGTCGGCGCCGACGAAGCCATGAGTAATCTGGGACAGCCTCTCAAGGTTAACATCCTGAGACAGGGGCATGCCCCGGGTGTGAATCTGGAGGATTTCCAGGCGTCCTTTCTGGTCGGGAGTGCTGATAGCAATCTCACGGTCGAATCTGCCCGGCCGCCGCAGCGCCGGGTCGAGAGAGTTAGGAATGTTGGTGGCTCCGATGACGATTATCTCACCCCGTGATTCCAGCCCATCCATGAGTGCCAGCAGCTGGGCAACCACCCTTCTTTCAACCTGCTTCTCGCTCCCCATATCTTCTCTCTTGGGGGCGATGGCATCGATTTCATCGATAAAAAGGATGGCGGGGGCATTTGTTTTCGCCTCTTCAAAGACCGCCCTGAGCCGCCCTTCGCTCTCTCCGTAGAACTTGCCCATTATCTCCGGGCCGGTAATATGGGTAAAATAAGCGGCCGTCTCATTGGCGACAGCGCGGGCAATCAGCGTTTTGCCGCATCCCGGGGGTCCGTGAAGCAGCACCCCCTTGGGTGGGTCTATCCCCAGGCGCTCAAATACCTGGGGATACTTGAGGGGAAGCTCAACCATCTCCCTGATTCGATGCAGTTCTTTCCCCAAGCCACCGATATCTTCATAGGAAATTTTAGAGTCTCCAGCCCTGGCTTCAGCTTTCCCCTTAACCTCAATTCTGGTTCTGGCATGAATGAGCACCACCCCTTTGGGGATGGCGCTGATAACAGTGAAATCCTGGCTGCGCGTGCCGAAGAGGTTGGCTCTAATCGTGTCCCCTTCCACCAGCGGCAGTCCGTCTAACAAAGTGCCGATATACCTGGTGTCTCTCTCCCGACTGATTGACCTCACCAGAGTCAGGGGATTCAATACTATCTTGTCAGCTGGTAAAAAGCTGGTCTTTTGCACGGTAATTTTTTCATCCAGAGAGACCTGAGCGTTGCCGCGCAGCAGCCCGTCCATCTGGATGAGTGATTTTCCCCGGTCTTCGGGGTAGGCTGGCATAATCTTGGCGGCTGTCTTTCGCTTACCCTCCACCTGAATGATATCGCCTACTTCAGCGCCTATCTTTTCCAGGTCGTGCGGGTCGAGCCGGGCAATACCCCGTCCCACATCACGAGGTTTCGCCTCGGCAACGCGCAGTGTCAGCACGGTGGTATCAATACTCACTGGATACAGCTCCCGGGACTATTTTTCTTTTTCAAGAGTAATTTCCAGAATACCATTATTATAGGAAGTCTTTATCGCTTCCGTTTTTACCTTACCGGGGAGGAGAATCTCCCTGGCGTATTTTCTATCTTTATCAGAAGCAGTGAGATTAACGATGTCCCCGGCTACCTCTATCTTTATCTTGTTCTCCGATACCCCGGGCAACTCGGCGATGACTAGAATATGGTCTTGCTCATCGAAGACGTCTACCATTGGCTCCCGTACCTCCTCCACTACCGGCCCTTTGGCCGTTTCCCTGATATTGCCAAAGCTCTCTATTACCGGCTTACCGGCCAGGGTCCTGATGCTGAATCCATAGACCCCTCTGGCATTGCGGGGCAAGCCCTCAATCTCACCCCTTTTTTCAACCCCTTCCTCACGCAGCCTGGTGGCGAGGTCAATAAGGTTACCCAGCCCTTTGAATAATCCCCCGAAGCTTACCCTGCCGGCGCCAAAGTCAATCTCAACCTTATCGTTTTCTTTCTTTTTAGACATAGTTTGCCTCCGCCGGGAAAGGGGCAGCCAGAAACTCATCTATCACCTGGCTAACCTTCTTCCTGTCCTTCCCGGGAACACCGGTCATTAAGACATCAAGGCAGATTTGCTTGAAGCCGTTATTGGCATACAGAGCCGCCCTGCCTTTCAGATTCAATATCCTACCCAGGACAATGCAGCCTCGAACCGTGGGTGTTAGTTGGCTCTTCGACTTGGTCCGCCTGACCTTTCTCACCAGACTAACGATGCGCCGGGAATCATCCGGGGAAAGCCCGGACCTGGCTTGTGTGATGGCGACTTCAGTTTCCTCGTCGAAGTTACCCAGCTCTATGGTCACCATGCGGTCACGCAGGGCATCCTGGCTCCTGTAGACCCCGGCGTATTCCTCGGGATTAGAGGTAAAGACAGCGGTAAAGTCAGGATGCACCTTGAGATAATCCTCACTCCCTCTGGCCGTGGGTAGAGGCAGGAGCCTTTCGGCCAGTACCGAGAGCAACACGTTGTTTGCCTCGGGCCGCGACCGGGTAAATTCATCATAGATTAGGGTGAGTCCGTGCTGGCAGGCCGTAGTCAGGCGGTTATCCACCCAGTGTGAGGTCATACTCTCATCAGTCTTGAGCACCGAGCGGATGAAGTTGTCCTTCATAAACTTTTTGTGGTAACCTACCAGCCCGCCAACCAGGTCGGAACTGTTAAATTCGTGGTCGCCGCAGATGAGCACCGTCGGCCGGCCGATACGGCCGGCTATGTGCAGAGCCAGGGTGGTTTTCCCAATGCCCGCCGGTCCGCTGAAGTGGACGGGGAAACCTGCCTTAATATAATCGAGCGCCCGGTTGGTCAGGTCCCTGATATAAGGCGTTTCTACAAAGTCAGCACCGGGTTGAGTACTGAGTACTGTCGCTGGCTGTTCATACATAGTCACTACATCTCCAGTTCCGAAACAGGTGGCTAAGCCGCCTGTTTATAAGTTGTATCCTCTCTGATTAATAAACATGAAATATTGCTCAATAGTTCAATTCCAGCCGGGGCAGGGTGCCGTCCCCGGTCGGCGGCTCTTTCTTTAAGGGGACTTTTTTGTCCCAGCGTGCTCTCTGGAGCTGATACCTCAGTTCCGTAAGAGCCCGGTTCCGGTTGATAGTCGTCGCCAGCTTTTCCCTGGCTTTGAGCACCCGTCCTCGTGACTTGTCCACCGATGCCTCCATAGCAGCCAAGCGCTTCGTCTCTTTAGCCAGAAGTTGTCCTGTCCGCCGGTCGGTCAGAGAGAGTAAGTAATCCGCCTCCTCCTCTGTCCTGGATAAAGAGTTGGTTGTCCTGACTCTCTGGTTTTTGGCAAGGTCAAGGCTGGTTTTAACCTGGCGCATTGTTCTGATGTTTTTCAAAGCTTCACTTGTCATAATATCCCTCACGCGATGACTGCGGAGAAGTAAAGCTTCTCATTCTTACGGATTTTCCCTCTATCAAGAAGGCTCTTTGACGTCCTCCCCAACACGACGGGGGCAACGCCGAGGCTATCAGCTATCTCCGCCAGGGTTATTCCTTCAGAGTGCTCGTTGACGACCGCCAGCATCTCTACGTCGAGGTCGTGGGCTTTCTCTTCGGCTATCGGTGTCTCCGCTCTGTCTCTCCTGGGTTGACTGGTGGAGGTCAACTCCTGCCAGGCGGTTCTCGCTTCATTCAGGTCAGCCCTCACATCTCCCCGAGCTTTACGGAAGTCGCTTTGCATCCGTTTCACGTCTGATTCCAGATTAGCCCTACTTCGAGTCAGGCCTCCCCTTAGCTGGCTACCCGCTTCTCTACGGGATGTCTGGAAGTTTTTTACCAGACTTTGGGCATTCCCCAGCAGTTTACCCACCTCAGACTTGGATTTTACCCGGCTTCGGCTCAGGTCTTTTCTCAGTTTGGAGCTTACGTTCTGCCGGGATACGCCAAATCCTTTTATTAACTTCTGAGCCTGCCCCAGTATCTCTCTCACCTCAGACCGTATTACCGCTGTCCCCTGAGATAAATCCTCTCTTAGCTGGACGTTAGTCTCTTTTCGAGAGGCTTCAAAACCTTTCAGGATAGCTTGAGCCTCTTTGAGAAGGCCCCTGGTTTCAGATTTTCTATGAGCTTTATCCCGGGCTAAGTCCCGTCTTACCTGCTGGTTTGTCTCCTGGCGAAAAGCTTCGAAGCCCATTATGAGGCTTTGGGCTTCTCCTTTGACCTCTTTTGCCTCTCCCTTTATTTCACCGAGTCTCTTCGCTCTTTCCTCATGGGAAGAAGCGATATTACGTGTTAGTTCTTTCGTCTCAGAAGCAATTCCCATCTTGTTCCTCCTTTCGTAAATTTTTATTACCGCCATTGGCGGCTGCTTACCTGACGCTGCTGCCTGAAATGAGCCAGTAACCGGTCCACTTCTTCACGCCGCAGCTCCCGGGTAACTTTTCGAATTTGGCGGGCCCTGGTGGCTTCCAGTTGTCTCAGGTCTTCCAGACTCAAGGACTCGCCTCTATCCATCAGCCTTTGCATCTTGTGGTTGATTTCCGTCTGTTCCTTCTGAAAGTCCTCCAGGCGTAGTTGAAAGTCCCTGAGTATGGAAAAAAGACGCTGCCCCTTATCCCCGTAGGTAGCCTTAATATTACCGATTATCGTATCAAGGCAACCCTTATCCATCTTTTCCCTGGCTAACTCGACTATCTGCTGTCGCAGGGAATTTGCCAGTTGTTTTTGCTCGTCGAGGTATGCCTGAACTTTTTCTCGGAGCTGCCTTCGTTCTGCCTCAATTGCTTCCCGGTTCTTATTGGAATCGGCAAGTAGCTGTGCCAACAAGCAGTCAAAGTCTCTCTTTCGTAAAGAGCAGTTCCTGGCGAGCGTTTTTTGTAAACCGGTCTTCAGTCTTGCCCTCTCTTCATCTAAAATATCGAAATTCCCGTCTGATGTCTCCGTAGTCTGATAGGCCGTTGTCATCAGCTCTTCCACGGTGGCAATTCTGTTTTCATAGGAGGTAATAAGCTCTAAAACCGGTTCCATAATTTTATCCTCAATAAATCAGGGGAGAGATTTGGCAAGGTTCGCTTGTCAGCCAAGGCTACCCTGGCAATATCGTCCCCTCGCTTTTTAGGCGGCTGGAGCCGTCAGGCCGATTGCTTCGGCATACTTCAGGTAGGTCTCGACACCGGCCAGGACTATCCTGGCTTCAATGGTCAGGATTTCCAGGCCAAGCAGAGAAACCCTAACCCAGGCATCGAGCACGAGGCCCTTATCCAGTATCCGGTCCAGGACCTCAGCCAATCCCGAAGATGCCATCGAAGTCTGTACTGCCATTTCTAAGTTTCCTCCTTTCTTTTAGATTTGGACTTAAAGGTATCTTCCTTGAGTGGGGGTTCACAACTCTTAAGGAAGCTCCTGAAATCCACTGTCTTGATTCTATATTGACCGCTGGGTAACGTGAGTGCCCGCAGTTTTCCACTTTCAATCCATCTTCGTACCGTGGTCCTGCTTACCATACAATAATCGGCGACTTCACTTATTTTGATACGCTTCTTCATAGCCTTATTAAAATTACGAGGCGTGATAAGTTACGATACTGGCCATTCCTCAACACACCAATCCTCTATTTTGATACTGAGAAACCATAACTTCCCTGATACCCTAAGCAACCGTTCATTTGTTGAAAATGCTTCAAATTATTACATCCGTTGTGTTCGCAGCTTATTAACTACATTTATCGAATGTACTATGTAAATATCACAATGGTGTCACAGGATTATCACAATTCCTCTTTTGCCTGTATGTTGTAGAGTGTGCTAACTTCCCGTAATGTGCCGAATGACCACATTGTGGCATCATTAGTGCTCATTGGCTATAGCCCATTTGTACCAGAAGGGACAGTACATTTAGCTTACTAGCCGGATTGTAGTTGTAACTCTGGAGAGGGGGGAGAGCCTCTGGTATAACAAAAGCCCGTTTGCTTTTTTAAAGAAGTATTAACTTAGCACCGGGGGAGGGGTGATAATTTAGCGCTTACACGGCTGCCGGCTTTAGGCTCATGTCTCTTTTTCACTCACTTCTCTGGAGGTCACAATCTGAGTGATTGTGAAATAGGCATTGCCACTTGCCAGCTTTCTAAGCTTCTTTGTATTTTTGTGCTTGAGCCTTTCAAAACTTCCCCACCAGCCAGCATATTCACCACCAAGTTCGAACGCTGGCCAATGGCATCCGAACCATTAGAGGTGACTTCAATAAGAAGACTTCCCGCTATTCAAAACGAATTCTGGCTCTTTCGCCGTTTCACGGTGAGGTGCGCTTGATGAGTTGAATAAGAGCGTCAATTTCCTCGGCACTGAGGCGTCCCTCAAATCCGGCCATTGCCGT
>JACQGQ010000080.1 GCA_016199495.1 Chloroflexota bacterium | reverse complement strand
CCCCCGACCTCTGCGATGCGAACGCAGCGCTCTCCCAACTGAGCTATATCCCCATACTTACAGCAGAAATTATAACACACATTTTCCTTGTCAGTAAGTAGCATTATTGCTATACTAAATGGGTTGCTAAGGGTGAGATAGGTTATGAACTACGAGACTATTATCGGACTGGAGGTACACGCCCAGCTACGAACCAGGAGTAAGATGTACTGCCGCTGCAGTGCTGACTACGCCAGCGCCCCGCCTAACACTCATGTCTGCCCGGTGTGCCTGGGCATGCCCGGCGTTCTGCCGACCATCAATCAGCAAGCCATAGAATATACTATAATGACTGCCCTGGCCTTAAACTGTGCCATCTCCGAATATACCAAGTTTGACCGCAAGAACTACCCCTACCCGGATTTGATGAAGGGTTATCAAATCTCACAGTATGATGCTCCCATCGGGCATCACGGCTGGCTTACTATTGAGACTGATGGGCAAAAGAAGCAGGTTGGCATAACTCGCGTTCATCTTGAGGAGGATGTCGCCAAGCTTCTGCACCGTACCCCGGCTGATGGAGAAGCTTACAGCCTGGTGGATGTTAATCGCTCCGGAGTGCCGCTGATGGAGATTGTCGGCGAGCCTGACCTGCGCTCTCCCGAAGAAGCCAGGCACTATCTTATCAAGCTGCACAGCCTGCTCCAGTATCTGGATGTATCTACGGCGAATATGGAGGAGGGTAGCTTCCGGTGCGATGCTAACATCAGTATCCGTCCCGAGGGTAAACCGGAGTCTCTGGCTAAGGTCGAGGTTAAAAATATGAATAGCTTCCGGGCAGTCTACCGGGCTCTGGAGTATGAAGCCAGGCGACAGAGAAAGGCAGCCGAGGAAGGTAAGAAACTTGTCCAGGAGACCCGGGGTTGGCTGGAGGAGAAGGGGGTAACTATTGCCCAACGCAGCAAGGAGTATGCTCATGACTACCGTTACTTCCCCGAGCCAGACCTTCCCCCCCTGGTCTTAAACCGGGAGTGGGTGGAGGCAATGAGGTCAAAACTGCCCGAGTTGCCTGAAGCCAGACGCAACCGATTTGTCGCTGAATACGACCTATCACTCTATGATGCCAACTTGCTGACCAGCTCCAGGGCGATGGCTGACTACTTTGAAGCTTGCCTGAGAAAAAAATCCTACCGCCTGTCAGCGGCAAAGAGTGCTAAGATGGTGGCTAATTGGCTCCTGGGCGAGTCCAGCCGGCTGCTTAATGTTACCAATACGGAAATAAACGATAGCAAAATTAGCCCCGGGCAGCTTTGCCAGTTGCTGGACTTGATAGAGGCGGGTAGTATCAGTGCGACCAGTGCTAAGCAGGTGTTTGCGGAAATGTTCAGCACCGGGAAGGACGCCACTGACATTATGACACAGAAAGGACTGAGCCAGATAAGTGATACCCATGAGGTGGCGGATACGGTCAGTCGGGTTATCATAGCCAATCCGCAACCTGTGGCTGACTATAAGGCGGGCAAAGAACAGGCACTCAAATTTCTCGTCGGGCAGGTAATGAAAGCCACCGGGGGTCGTGCCGACCCGAAGCTGGTAAACGAATTACTGAAGAAAAAAGTAGAGGAAGAATAACATGCAAACCTACCTCAATGTGGCTCAAATTGTATTGTCGCTAGCTTTGATACTGGCTATCCTGCTTCAGGTTAGAGGCGGGGGGCTGGGGGGTATTTTTGGTCAGGCTGATAGTGTCTTCCGCACCAGGCGAGGCGTAGAAAAGACTTTATTTCAGCTTACTATCATCTTGGTAGTTCTGTTTATTATCGTCTCCATAGTAACCCTCAAAGTTAGCTAGTAACTGCCCGGGGTGTATCCAGTTCATTAAGTATACTGAGGTTGTTTATTAACTCCAGCTAATCTCACCCCCTTAATCCCCCTTCCCTATGACTTCTATACATCCCCTTGATACCGAGGTAGGTGATGAGGTAAGATTGATGGGTTGGTCGGGAACAACTGGTGAATTGCCTGTTTGTTGAAAAGAGGTTGGAGACCATAGCTACTGATGTGCTATAATGCGCTGGCAGGAGCCGGTGGCTCAAGCCCATGAAAAGTAATTTAAGGAGATAGAAATCATGAGCGAGCAACATTCTAAAGAAGAGATTTTATCACTAATGGAAAAAGTTGAAGTGGCGGCTATCGCTACCGCGGCCGGAGAGAGCATGAGAATCCGTATGATGCACTATGCCACCGACGAGAACTTTACCATTTACCTGGCGACCCTGAAGGGCGACCCGAAGACAGTTCAGATGACCCATCATCCTTCTATTTCCCTTCTCCTCCACCACCCCGGGGCCGACATCAATGAATCTCAAGAGGTTGAAATTACCGGGAAGGCGCTTCCCGTGAGCGACCAGAAGGAAAGGGAGCGAGCTCTGGAGATGACGGCCAAAAGGTCGCCGGTGGTCAAGTACCTCACCGAGAGCGGTAACAGCGGTATGCTCGACTGTATTAAAGTGGTGCCGGATACCGTAAAGTTTCGCATTTTTAGAGAGATAGTTCAGGGCATCCCCCCGACCGTTATCGAGTTCCCGCAGAATCGGCAGGTGGTCAGCGATTGGCACCTTATCAAGATGAAGCTGAGGAACTGGGTCATGGCAATCAGAGCCCCGTTCCTTACCGCCAGCGTCGTTCCTGTCCTTCTGGGAACAGCCATCGCCTGGTTCGCCACCGGGACTCGCTACTGGGGTTTTTTCTGGCTGACTCTACTCGCCGGCCTATTGATACACATGGGCACCAATGTCATCAACGACTACTTTGACCACAAGAGTGGTAATGATGAAGCGAACCGGGAGTTCGTTCGTCCCTTCAGCGGGGGTAGCCGGGTAATCCAACTGGGGCTGCTCACTCCCCTTGAGGCGCTAGCCGGGGCGTCGCTTTTCTTCCTTCTCAGCGCCGCTATCGGTTTCTATCTTGCCTGGGCGAGGGGGCCGCTAATCCTTATTTTGGGAGCGATTGGGCTTATTTCCGGGATATTTTATACCGGGGGGCCGTTCAACTGGGCTAAACGGGGGATTGGCGAACTCCTGGTGGGGCTGAACTTCGGCGTCTTGATGACCCTGGGGGCTTACTATGTTCAGACGCAAAGCTTCAGTTGGATTCCAGTGATTGCCGCCATTCCAGTGTCTCTCCTCATTGCCGCCGTGCTTTATATTAACGAGTTTCCCGACTATACTGCCGATAAACAGGTGGGTAAGAATACGCTGGTGGTGAGGCTGGGGCGAGAGAGAGCCGTAATTCTCTACGTCTTAATGATGCTAGCCGTATATTTATCTATCGGAGTGGGGGTAGCTACCAGTGCCCTGCCGCTAACTGCCTTGCTGGGGTTGCTCACATTGCCTCTGGCTATCAGAGGGATACAATATGCCAGAAAGCACCATGCCAGCTCTTTCGACCTTGTGCCGGCTAATGCCCTGACCGTAACCGCTCATTTAGCTACCGGCTTACTGCTGACATTGGCTTTTGCCTGGGAGGTGCTTGGCACCCAGGGGCTTATCTATGTGGTTATTCTCGGTGTTATCTTCGTCGGCTTTGTCGTCTTCATGTATCGGCACATCGAGAGGCAGAAAGACATCTTCCTCGGTCTCAAGCGGGCAGTGGGCTAGCTAATTTTCTATCCTCATCTTTTGTCTATTCTCACAGCTAATGTCATAATGGTAAAGTGGGAGTAGGTGGCAAATGCGAGGATAGATTATGAGCGGGACTTCCTGTCGATGAAGTATGATTGAGACATTTGTGGCTAACCTGGCTGGCTTTCTTCCCTTCGGTTATGCCTTCGGCGCCGGCATGGTGACTACGGTGAGTCCCTGCGGCATTGCCATGCTGCCAGCCTATGTCTCACTTTACCTGGGAGCTGAGGAGGAGGGGTTCCAACAACAGTCACCTCTGCAGCGGGGCGTCAGGGCTGGCTTCCTGAGCCTGATAGTAACAGCCAGCTTCGTCATCTTCTTCGCCGCTATGGGGGCTATCTTCTCCCTGGGCGGTGAGTTCATCATCAAAATTATCCCCTGGGCGGCAGTGCTCATCGGGGTGAGCCTTATTATTCTTGGCATCTGGCTGCTGGCCGGTGGTAACCTTTACTTCGCTATCTTCAGCCGCCTGGCCAGCCGGGTAAAGAGTCCTAAGAGCGGGGTTACTGGCTTTTTAGTTTTCGGCGTCGCCTATGGCATCGCCGCTTTGAGCTGCACCCTGCCCGTCTTTCTCGTAGTCGTCGGCGGTGCCTTAGCCCTGCAAGGGTTCACCGCTGGCCTGCTTCAGTTCGTGAGCTACGCCCTGGGGATGGGCTTTGTCAT
>JACQGQ010000079.1 GCA_016199495.1 Chloroflexota bacterium | reverse complement strand
TTACTTGATACCCGTATGCCCAAAATGGATGGCTTTGAAGTATCCAGGCGATTGAAGGGGGCTGAGGCTAGCCAAACTATACCTGTGGTCATGATGACTGCCCTGAATGAGATAGCAGAGCGACTAAAGGCGCTGGCCGCCGGAGTAGACGATTTCTTGACCAAGCCTGTCGACGCAACAGAATTACAGACGAGGGTAAATTCCCTGCTCAAGGTCAAAGCCTACAATGACCACCAGCGCCACTATCCCGGGGAGGTAGAGGCGGAGGTTACCAGGAGAACCCAAAACCTGACCAAAGCACTTGAGAAGATAAAAGTAGCCTCGCTTGATACCGTTTACCGACTTTCGCGGGCCGCCGAATACAAGGATGAGGATACCGGTGCCCACGTCGAGCGCATGAGCCATTACTCCAGTGCCATTGCTCGTAAGATGGGCCTCGATGATGACTTCGTGGAAAATATTCTCTGGGCAGCCCCCATGCATGATGTCGGTAAGATTGGCATTCCCGACCATGTTTTACGAAAACCAGGTAAGCTGGACGCCGATGAATGGGCAATTATGAAGCAACATACCACCATCGGCGCCGAAATTCTAAAAGACGCCAGCGCCGACTTTATTATAATGGCGGCCGCTATTGCCCTCAACCACCATGAAAAATGGGACGGCAGCGGCTACCCACAAGGACTTAAGGGCACCGACATCCCCCTGGCCGGGCGTATCGTGGCACTGGCTGATGTCTTTGACGCCCTGACATCGGAACGGCCTTACAAGGACCCCTTTCCACTAAAAAAAGCTTTTGCCATTATTAAAGAGGGCCGGGGAAGCCATTTTGACCCTGAGCTGGTAAATGCTTTCCTGGCGATTGAAGATGAAATAAAAGCAGAGCTTAACTGGTGGAAATTTATGTCAGCAAATTCCACCCCTGAGGAATCAGGGCTGTCAGACCTGTTTGGCTAGTTAACCAGACCTGTTTGGCTAGTTAACCAGACCTGTTTGGCTAGTTAACCAGACCTGTTTGGCTAGTTAATCTGGTTATGGTTGATGAAACTGTGATTGCGCCCTGCCCGCTAGGGCTCGGCCGGCGGGTCGGCTCGCAATGACATCACCAACTAAAACCGAATAGCACACTTGACATCAACCTTTGACCCCTGATTAACTAAAGACTATAATAGAGAAGCCTTGAAGGAAGTTGGAAAATGCCAGAGAAGAAAGAAAGCAGGGAAGTGCCTCAGTTGAGGCTGCGAAGGGATTCAATCCAGCCTGAAGCCTTACAACTGGTCCCAGAGGCAATGGCCCGGAGATACAATGTTATACCCCTGGTGGTCAAGGGTAAGGTGCTGCGGGTGGCTATGGCCAATCCGTCAGATATCTTTGCCTTAGAGGCATTGGAAGCCAAGTGCCAGATGCGCATCGCCCCCGAGGCGGCCAGCGCTGAGGAAATTCAAGAGGCTATCGACCTCAGCTATCAATCCAGCGAGAAAATAAGGGAGCAGATTGCCAGTATTTCGCTGCCCGGTGAAAGCGAGACAACTATCGAAGAAATTACTTCTGATAGTGTCGCTGATGCACCGATAGCCAGGGCGCTGACAGTTATCATCGATGGGGCAATAAAAGCCCGGGCTTCTGACATCCATATCCAACCCGAGGAAGACAACCTGAGAGTACGCTATCGTATTGATGGCACTCTGCAAGACACGCTTAGCTTGCCCGTGGCAACCTCTATCCCGATTATTTCTCGACTCAAAATTTTAGCCAAGATGAACATCGCTGACCGCCAGCGCCCCCAGGACGGTCAGCTTTCAGTCAAGCCCAAAGACCGCCAGGAAATAGATATTCGAGTGGCTACGATACCCATAGTAAATGGTGAGATGGCGGCATTACGGATTCTCGATAAATCCAAAGCCCTGATGACCTTACCCCAATTGGGCTTTCTTCCGGAAAGCCTGACCAAGTATCAAGAAATGCTTAAAGTCCCCTATGGCATGATTTTAGTTACCGGTCCCACTGGTGCCGGTAAAACGACGACTCTGTACGCTTCACTCAATACCCTTGACCGCAAGGGACGGAACATCATTACTATTGAAGACCCGGTGGAGTATCGATTCAAAAATATCAACCAGATTCAGGTTAACCCCCGGGCCGGTCTTACCTTTGCCAGCGGACTCAGGTCGATACTGCGCCTTGACCCTGACGTATTATTGGTTGGTGAGATGCGTGATGGTGAGACGGCCGGCATTGCTATCCAGTCAGCTCTCACCGGACACATGGTATTATCGACAATCCACGCCAATGATGCCGTAGGCGTAGTCTCTCGTCTGCTTGATTTAGGCATCGAGCCATTTCTCATTGCCTCGGCCCTTATCGGTGTGGTGGCACAACGAATGGGAAGGCGAATCTGCCACGAGTGCGCTCAGATGGTTAACATACCTCCGCTAGAGCAGGCGGCCTATACTAAGGAAATCAGTGAGGAGCGAAACGAGTTCCTCGTTGGCCAGGGTTGCCGGTCATGCTCCAATACTGGCTACCAGGGACGAATCGGATTTTATGAAATCCTGCACATCAGTGACCAGATAAGGACAATGCTGCTCAATGACGCCAATGCCAGTGAGCTACGAACCGAGGCAATTAAAGAGGGGATGATACCTTTAATTAAGGACGGTATGCTAAAAGTAAAAGCCAATATCACTACCCCGGCCGAAGTCCTGCGTAATGCCTACGCCGTAGACTAAGGACACTCCCGACAAGGTCAACCAGGGTAGCCCTGATGGGCAATGGAGAATTAAATGGCTTATCAATACGTCGCCTACAATAAACGGGGAGAGGTGGTCAAGGGTAAGTTATCCGCCGCCACTGAAGAGGCCGCCACTGAACTATTGGGCTATGCTGGTTATCAGCCCGTTAGCCTCAAACCCTATGTCTCGTTTTTTAACATAGATAAACTAACGGCCAGCCTGTTCGAAATAAAAGTGGCTGAGATAATACTTCTTTACCGCCAGTTAGCCATGCTCCTTGAAGCCGGGACCAACATCGCTACCTCTCTGGAGTTACTACAAGCAGGAACAAGAAACCGGGCGCTAAGGAGGGTGCTCAGTGGCGTAATCTCTGATGTCCGCAGCGGCACCCAGCTCTCGACAGCTCTACTCAAGCACCCCAAAGTCTTCTCTCCCATTTATTGCCAGCTGCTCGGTGTCGGCGAGCAGGGCGGAAATCTTGAGCTGGTATTGAATCAGATAGCTGATTATATGGAGAAGGAAGCAACTACCATCAAAGAGACTAAGAGTGCTCTTATGATGCCAGCCATTACGGCGGTTATCGCTGTGGTAGTAGTGGGCTTATTGGTTACCTTTATTTTACCAACTTTTGCCGGTATGTATGAATCGCTTGGCGTTCAGTTACCACCGATAGCCAGGATATTTCTTGCTCTTGGTGAGCAGGCTAAGAGCCAGGCGCTATATCTTTTCTTAGGGGTGGCCACCATCATTGGCCTGGTTCTAATCTACATCAAGACCCCGCGTGGCCGATACCTGTGGGATAAAATGCTGCTGAAGCTGCCACGAGTAGGTCAAGTACGGCTTCTCAGTGAGCTTGCCCGCTACTGCCGCAGTATGGCTTTATTGTTCCGTGCCGGTATGCCCTTAACTGAAATTATGCCGATGCTTATTCGCAGCAGCAATAATAAAGTGCTGGCAAAGGCACTCACTGATGTCGAGCAAGAGATGCTTAAAGGTGAAGGTTTATCCCAGCCAATGGCCAAGAACAAGCTTTTTCTGCCGATGATGGTCCAGATGGTCAGGGTCGGAGAGGAAAGCGGTAACCTGGAAGCGACTCTACTGGCCGTAGCTCGAAGCTACGAGGCTGAAGCCGAAGACAAGATTCGTTCCCTGATCACGCTCATACCGCCAGCGATGACGCTAATTATAGGCGGCATGGTTGGTCTTATTGCCGTAACCCTGATGTCAGCCATGACTTCGATGTATAGCGAGGGATTCTAGCCACCCGCTGAGGAAAATACGATGCGATTCTTTAGCCTTTTTAAGGTCTTTATTTACCGGGAGTCAGGGGTGACCTTCCTGGAAACGGTGGTGGCTCTGGCCGTCCTGGGCACAATTGCCGTCATCTTTCTCGGTGGCCTGGTTACTACCTCCAAAGCCGCCTTTACCGCCGATGAGCGGGCTACCGCCGAGAGCCTGGGGCAAAGCCAGATGGAATGGACGCAAAGTGCCGACTATATCTATGGCGCTACCCAGTACCCGCCAGCAGCAATACCTGGCGACAAGGACTATATCAATTATTCGGCTAACATTACTACCCAACCCCTGCACGAACCCGATGACGGCATCCAGAAGATAACCGTTATCGTGAAACGTTCTGGTGAACAAGTATTGACACTGGAGGGTTATAAGACGGATAGATGAAGCCAGGCGAAAAAGGTTACACTCTGCTTGAATTGCTGGTAAGCATGACGATTATAGTTATGGTCGCTGGTGCCGCCAGTGTGGCGATATTTCAGATTCTGAGGAATACTCAGCGGAATAACGACCATCTAACCGTGGCCCGCCAGGTAGAGAACGCCGGCTACTGGATTAGCCGTGATGCCCAGATGACACAGGGAGTGACTACCACCGCTAATCTGACGCTGCCAGATTTCTTAAGTCTGCGCTGGACTGAGTGGGATGATGACGGTGACCCAATTTACCATTCAGCCAACTATACCCTTGAAAGCCTGACCAACGGCATTGGCACACTTAAACGAACGTACGAGAGTAGCGCCGGAGCCAGCGAACAGACCCTGATAGCTCAATATATTTACTACGACCCGGCTGATGCTGGCGCCACCAGCAACACCAGCTATCAAGACCCGGTACTAACGGTAAAACTAACGGCTGTTTTTAAGCAGGCTATGGAGAGCCGAGAATACCAGATTACCCGCCGTCCCGGCCTTTAGCCAAGGGGGGAGCGCCATGGTAAGATTTTTAAAGCGACTATTAAGTAAAGAGAGGGGGCAAGCCTTACCTATAGTCCTGGGCTTGTTGGCTATCGGCGGGCTGACAATCGCCGTCAGTCTTAATTATGCGACCACCAGCCTCAAAGGCAGCCGCATTATTGAGGAAAAGACGGAAGGAGTTTATGCGGCTGCTGCCGGCGTCGAATATACTTTGTGGTCGCTAGGAATAGGGGGCACGCCACCGGCGCAACTGTCAGAAAATATCAACCAGATGGCAGTCGGAATACAAACAGAGAATTTAGGAATTTTTACCTGGTATCTTGGCGAGTTGATTGCCATTACTGATGAGCACGTCGAGTGGCTGGACGTGAGTGGCAACATAACGGATTTAGGCGGTAATGTCTATCAGTATACCATCACCGTCACCTGGCAGACCAGCGCCGGAGAAAGCGGAGAACCACCAATTAAGCTCGCCGAGATTGGGGCAAGGCTTCCTGTTGGTTACAGCTATCAAGCGGGGTCAGCCGCCAGCTTTCCCGGGAATTTATCTCTCGGCAAGCCAACAAGCCCCATCCAGACTGACCCATATGGAGCTTATCTGCCCAACTGGGTATTTGGTACGCCACGCCCTCAAGTTTCGGCAACTCAGCCGACGAGAAGCCAAAGCTTCTATATCACGGGAACAGAGAGCCTGGAGGATGAATATGTCTGGGTAGTCGCCGAGAGAGAGGATATTGGGCAGGTCGGTGAAATTACGGGCACGCGCTACAAAATTACGGCGACAGCCACGCGCCCGGAAGATGGCCGGACTACCGCCGAAATAGTGGCTGATGTCATCATTAAAGACGACGGCAAGACAAATATCGTCTCCTGGCAAATAACAAAGTAGGGAGACACCTCAGGTGAAGGTATTGCAACTAAATAGAAAAAGCTTGTTTATTATTGCTGCCAGTGTTCTTATCATTGCCCTGGCTGGGGTAGGTATCGTTTCTTTTGAGCGTGTCTACGAGAAAACCCGGTTGAATCGGCAACTTGCCGCGACCCAGTCGCGGTTAGATGGGGTTCGCCTGGAGCTGCTGGCGGCGAAACAGACGGAGCTAGAGGAGCAGCTAAGTCAAGCTACCGCGCAATTTGAATCGGTCAGGGCTCCGTTTTCCGAGTCAGCCAGGAGCACGACCACTATCAGTACCTTCCTCGAGATTGCCAAGACTCACGGACTGGAAGTAACCGAGATAAAGTCACCCAGCCCGGTTGCGGAAAAATTAGGAGAATCGACTTTCTGGGTTGTGCCGCTAACGGCCAGGGTTAAGGGAGATACCCCCCATCTGGTCAGTTTTCTCTTTGAACTGAACAACTCTCTGGAGACCGCTGTCATCAAGTCGATGACAACCATCGGGGATAATTCCGCCGAAATTGAACTGGTTGTTTACACCTCTCGAGGTGATTAGCCATGGCTAAGAAGATTGTTACTTTATTTGTGAATGATACCAGCCTACGACTAATGGTAACTGATGGCAAACAGATAAAAGAATGGGCTGAGTTGCCACTAGAACCTGGCCTGGTCGAGAACGCGGTGGTTGTCAAGGAAGCAGAATTCGTTGCTAGAATTAAGCAACTGTTCGAAGTCCAGAAGATAACCACCAGGAAAGTGGCTGTCGCCATCAGCGGCTTTCGCTGTCTGACCCGGCCAATCACTCTGCCCCAGCTACCCAAAGAGATGCTAAATGAAGCGGTGGAACGAGAAGCGGAAAGAGCGCTACCGGTGCCTCTGGGACAACTGTATCTCTCGTGGCAGACTATCCCCGCCCCGGCAGAGAAAACTCGGGTCTTCCTGGTGGCCATACCCCGTGAGATAGCCGATGCCCTGTGTAAAGGGCTGCATAAGGCCGGGCTTAGTATCAACCTGATGAACCTGAAACCCTTACTCTTAGCCAGAATAGTAACGGAAGCGACGGCAATAATCGTCGACGTGCAGACAACTGAATTTGATATCGTCATTATGGCCAAAGGTGTCCCCCAGCCCGTCCGCACCATCCTCTTCCCCGGTGAAGCCGTCTCCTGGCAAGACAAGACAGCCATGATAAATAATGAACTCGATAGAACCATTACCTTCTACAATTCAGGCAATCCAGAAAATCCCCTGGACGCCACGATACCTGTATTTGTTTCTGGAGAACCAACTGATGAGATAGAGTTATGCCAAGCCTTATCCGACGAGGTCGGGCACCCCGTCTTACCACTATCGTCACCTCTGGATTGGCCTGAAGGGTTTGTTCCAAGCCGTTATATGGTCAACATCGGCTTAGCCCTGCAGCAGCTCTCATCCAGGAAGAAGGCCGGGGCTTCAGCCGTTAGTTTAAATATTCTACCGGTCCCTTACCAACCAAAACCCATTTCTTTAACTAACATTCTTGTCCCCTCCGCGGCCGCCGTGGTTGCTGTTTTACTCACCCTCCTGGTAATGCTTACTCAAAGCGCTTCGGCTGATATTACCATAATACGAAGCCGCTTAAATATTACCGACCAGCTCCTCCAGCAAAAGCTATCACAAAGACAAGAACTAGCCGGGAAAATCGCCGGGCTAGAGAAAAAAATCAGTCAGGCTGAGGTATCTCGCATTAGTTTTAGTGCCGCTACTGACAGCCTCAACCAGCAAAAAAACAGAATTATCCTGGCTATTGAGGTCGCCATTGAGAGCTTAACAAGTAACATAACTCTGAACAGCATCAAGTATACTGACAGCATCTTGAGCATAAACGGCCGGGCATCAGATGGAAAGGTGGCGATATCATACTTTCGCCGATTGGAAAGAAGCGGCCGGTTAGGCGAGGTTGGAATGAAGAATATGAGTCCTGTTACCGGTGAAAGCGTCGATTTTACCTTAATCGGCAACTTTGAAAAGCAGGGTGGCGTCAGTCATACCGGAGTGGTGGTCAACAGCTTACCAGATAGCATCACCCTGACCGGTGTCAGTGCCACTAACGAGAGATTAACCATCAACGGGCAGTCACCAAATGAGGGCGAAATTTTATCATACACCCAGAACTTAGAAGCCAGCGGCCAATTTAGCCAGATTACTATTAGCCGCTTGACGGCAATTAAAGACGGGGAAATGGAATTCTCCCTGGTTCTTAATATAAAACAGGTTCTTAATACGGTAGAGTGAGTTAATGGATATTCTGTCACTGGTTCATTTAGCCGCCGAAAAAAACGCTTCTGATATACACATCGTTGCCTTTAACCCGCCGCTACTCCGTGTTAAAGGTAGGATGCAACCGCTAGGCGATATGGAGCCACTAACTCCCGATGATATCGACCAGGCTTTCAAGCTAATCGCTTCAGAGGAGCAAAGGACTACCTTCGAGCACAACCTTGAACTGGATTTTGGCTACAGCGTGCCTGATATCGGCCGCATCCGCTGCAATGCCGCGAAACAGCGCGGCACAACCAGTCTTGCCATCCGCCTGCTGCCAGCGACTATTCCCAGTATCGAGGAACTGGGGTTACCCGCGGTCTGTAAAGAGCTGATTCTTAAGCCCCGGGGACTGGTGGTGGTTAGCGGACCTACCGGTAGCGGCAAATCGACGACGCTGAGTGCCATGATTAATTACTTAAATAGTACTGAAAACCGCCGCCTGGTTACCATCGAAGACCCGATAGAATTCGTTTACTCTAACGATAAGTGTACCATAACCCAGCGCGAACTTGGTGGCGACACCAAATCTTTTGCTGAGGCATTAAAGCACGTGTTACGGCAGGACCCCGATGTTGTTCTGGTGGGCGAGATGAGAGACCTAGAGACGGCGTCGGCAGCACTTACCATCGCCGAAACCGGACATTTAATACTGACCACCGGTCATGCCCCCAGTGCCCCGCAGACTGTGGAAAGAATAATAGACATGTTTCCTCCCCATGAGCGTGGTATAGTTCAGTCACGGCTGGCATCCCTCCTTATTGGTGTTCTAACTCAGGCACTTATCCCTAAAGCTGACGGCTCAGGCATGGCCGCCGCTGTTGAGGTCATGCTATCCAGCCCGGCGGTAAGAAGCAATATCAGAGAGGGTAAGGTCTACCAGTTACCCAATACCATGCTTACCCAGACTCGAATAGGCATGGTGCTACTTGACAACGCACTGATTAACCTTTACCGTAAGGGGATAATCAGTCGTGAAAACGTGCTTGCCTACTGTAACGAGCTTGATGAAGTAACCAAGCTTATGGGTGACGGAAACGGACACATTTAAGCTGGATTCAGCTACCATTGAGGTAATAACTGCCTGAAGATGAGCACTTACACTTTATCTCCTGTCTTGATAACTACGGGCAAGGCTTTTCCAGGGGCAAAGCAATGAAAGAGCGCCAGAAACTATCCGATTTCGCCAGCAAAATATATGATGTCTTTAGTCTTCAGGAGCAAGGTAAGACCCTGGTGACCCTGGTAACCAAAGCCACTGGTTGTAAGCACGCCTGCCTGCTATTCCTCGACGTTTACGGCGAAGACTTTACCACCCTATTTTGCCAGCCCAGATCAAAAAACAACCCTTTATCTCATCTGAGACTGAGCCGGCAAAATCCCATTATTAAGCACCTGGGACGAGAGAAAAAGCTGTTAGCCGGAGAAAGTTTAGCTACTCTGCCCAGCTTCAGGAGTCTACGGGAAAAGGGCGCGGGAAAAATCAAGTTAGATGAGATCGAGCTGTTTCTACCCTTGATAAGTCGCCACCGGTTGATCGGTATCCTGGTGCTGGGGAAAAAGCAATCCGGCAGCTACTCGCCTGAAGATTTCAGTCTGTTAACGGATGTGGCTGACCAGGTAGCGGTCAGCATGGAAAAGGAATACCTCCGGGAGCAACTCGCCCAGCTTTATGCTGAAGCCGCCGAGAAGGCGCGCGTTGATGAACTGACCGGATTGTTTAACCGCCGCTCTCTCAATGAAGTGATGGCCAGCGAGATTAGCCGATACTCCCGTTACGGCGGTGTCTTCTCACTAATCATTCTCGACCTTGACTTGTTTAAGGCATATAACGATACTTACGGACATTTAGCTGGTGACGAACTACTCAGACAGATTGGTGGCATTACCAGGAAGGCGATAAGGAATTCTGACCAGGCTTTTCGCTACGGTGGTGACGAATTCGCGATTCTTTTACCCAATACATCCACTAACGCGGCTACCCAGGTGGCTGAACGAGTCCGCAAACAAGTTGTTTCCAAGGTGATAGCCGACGATATTCAAGTTACCATCAGTCTCGGCTTAGCCACCTGGCCGGGTGATGGCAGAGAAGCCAATGAACTCATCGCCGCGGCTGATGCGGCACTTTATTATGCCAAACAGAACGGCGGTAACCAAAGCTACCGGGCGGCAAATCTTTAGCGAAAATGGCGCCGTTCGGGGGCTAGAATTAACGGGCACTGAGCAAGCTTAAACAAGCTTCTCCAGGCTATCTCATCACTATAAATATCACAAAACTCGCTCAAGCTCCGACAGAGCCGATTCCGCCACCTGCTGTAGTTCCTCAGACTCACTTTTCTCATCTCTTAGTCTGGTCAATATTTCTTTGAGCCTTTCTCTTCTTTCCAGTCTGTCTTTTTCAACCAGGGAGCCTCCCCCGCATTGCTCCTGATAGATACGCACCAGAAACGCCGCTACTTCGCTGGAACTGTAGCCCAGTGCTATCCAGAAAAGTAACTCCTTAACAAAACTGGTGTAAGATTGCTCCCCCAGAGCCGCTATCCGGGGAGCCAGGTCACTTTGTCTCAATATCGACTTATTAGCATCGAGAGAGTAACCCAGTCCTACCAGAACATCACGCTCCGCTAACAAACCGTCAGGAATAATTCTGCTCCCTAAGAATTCTTCGCCATGGCCAGGTTTTACTCTGACCAGGTGAAAGCCTTTCTTGAGGGCTTCTTTTGCCTTTGCGTCCTGTTCGCGGTGGTTTCTCTGAGACCGACCCTTACCTAACACCAGATTTTTCAGCCGGTAGAGGCCCCACCTGAAATGGCGGAAAAAGTTGCCCACACTCCAGTTACCAAATGGCCCCCTCATTAGCCAGAGGTCTCCGGAGAAAAGTATACCATCGGTCGTCGGCCAATTCCCATCCGTTTTTTCATAAGTGTGGGGGCAGTTCTGGGGGGTGTAAAGGATGATTATTTGGTCAGGGCTATGGGTTGGCGTACTTTCCGGACAGGCCAGAATCATCAATTTGCCGTCTTCCCCTATTTCAATTGGTTCAATCAAACTCGGAAAATCAACTCCACCGATAGTTATCACCTCACTCATGGCGGGTTGGGAAAGATATTCAATATCACACTCTTTGAGCCCGGATGGACCGAAATTACCCAACCATCTCCGCTCCTCGGGCTTAATATCACCTTCGACAAAACTCTTAAAATTAGAATGCACCAGAATCTTTGCCCCGGATTCCTTAGCCAGCAGGTCAACCAGTCCGCAATGGTCAGGATGACGATGGGTAATAACAATTCTTTCAATAGCCGCCGGGTCAACATCATTTTCAATCAGGATGGGTAATATCTGATTTCGATATTTCGGGTCGCCGGCATCAATAAAAGTATGTTTTCTTTTTCCTTCCTTCTGGTAACTTATTACGTAGAAGTTTGCGCCGCGATTAAAGAAGAAGCTGGCTAGTTCGGCGTTGCCAGCGTTTAGTTTTTCCTTGATAATTCTATAAAGCTCTTGAGGTGACCTTCTGGTAAGTAAACCTTTTCTTTGGCTCATCGCTTCTCCTTCTTTCTCTTTATGGCTCATTCTTATTCGGGTTCATATCTGGTAACCGCTTGACGACTATACCTCATTGCAATCGACTCTATTTCTTATTATTCCAGTGGTGAGACCAGGGAAGCCCGTCAACCGGCGGCTACACCGGGGGGTTGACCTAAACAAAGGCATTAATACCAGTCATCGCCCGCCCAATAATCAGCTTGTGTATTTGAGAGGTACCCTCCAGAATAGTGGAGACTCTGACATCACGCAAGATACGTGCCATGGGAAATTCGTCACTGTAACCGTAGGAACCATGTATCTGCAGGGCATTATTAGCGGCTCTCAGGGCTATCTCCGAAGCATAATACTTGGCCATCGATACCTCCAGGGTAGCTGGTTCCCCTCCGTCCTTCTTGGTCGCCGCTCGATAGATGAGGAAACGAGCCGCTTCAATTTCCACAGTCATATCGGCGATAAGCTCCTGTATCAGTTGAAAACCGCCGATTAGTTTACCAAACTGCCGGCGGGTTTGCGCGTAGGCTATGGCCGCCTCAAGGCATGCCTGAGCCCCACCAACGGAACGTGCCGCCACCCCCAGGCGAGCGCTATCAAAAGCGGACAGCGCCACCGACATACCTTTACCTAAAGGTCCCAGCATATTCTCTCTGGGGAGGCGGCAGTCTTGCAGTATTAGTTCCGCCGTATTTGATGAACGCACCCCGAGTTTGCCATGAATATCTCTGGTAGAAAATCCGGGAGTGCCCGGCTCTAACAGGAAAGCGGTTATTCCTTTACTGCCCTGACTCCTGTCGGTCTGGGCGATAACGACAACGACACCGGCTACTCCGCCATTGGTAATCCATATTTTATTACCGTTTAATACCCACTCCTCACCATGAAGGGTCGCCGAAGTCTCAATACTGGCGACATCACTACCAACATTAGGCTCGGTACTGGCCAGGCAACCTAAAATCTCACCCCTGGCTAGGCGCGGCAGGAATTCCTGTTTTTGCTTTTCGTTACCCCAGTTCAGGATACTCTTCCCCGCCAGGGAAAGATGAGCTGAAACTACCGCTGCCAGGCCGACATCAGCCTTGGCTAGCTCCTCAAGCATGATACAATAGGACATGTAATCACCATCCCCACCCCCATATCGAGCCGGTAAATTAATCCCCAGAAAGCCCATTGCCCCCATTTTGGCGACGATATCCGCCGGAAAATGCTCATTACGGTCGTTTTCACTGGCTAGCGGGGCGATTTCCTTTTCGGCGAAATCCCGCATGGTGGCACGAATCATGGCTTGCTCTTCAGTGAATTCAAAATTCATACTCGCCTGCTCCCTGTCAATTAGCGGCCGGTATTAGATTACTTTCGCCCTGACTTGGCCTTAAATAACTTGTTACCAGTTAATGGATGGAGTCTCGTGCCAAAACCACCGGCCAGTACCGGGCTTTTCCATTATGTAAACTGAATGGAGATGATGGTCAAGACGACGGCGTCTCTAGAATCAAACTTATTAGCCGTCACCGCTATCTAGCCACTACTTCTCCGTAATCTAACCTATTATTATATCACATTTTAGAATGAGAGTTATACGCCCAACCCGAGGGTTCAGTTCACTCTTGCTTCATAGTGCCTAAAGGGGTATACTACCTGCAAAATAAGGCAGGTAGTTGGAAATGAGTGGGAAACAATGGACTATATTTGGAATATTGATGGCTGTAGCTTTAGGCTTAGCTGGACTAGGATTTGCAGCTATGTCTACTAACCCGCCTTTTGCGGTGGCGTCATGGGTGCCAATTGTATTTTTCGTTGCTGCGGGTATGATTTTTGCCTATTCTCTTAGTTTCTTCACACATAATATGATTTATAATACCAAAAGAGAAAAGGAAGCACGGAGACAACCTAATGATGGCACGGTTCTCTTACGATTGCTTGATGAGACACACCAAAAGATACATTTAGTCGCTGAGAATACTATTAATCGGCTTAGAGATAACGGCTGGCAGGGAATGGATAAAGTATTCGAAGATATGACTGGAATAAACCCTAATGAAGTGGCTATCGCACTACAATATTGGGCGCTTAAAGGCGTTGCTCAGTTCATGAGTGGTAGTGAGATAACAATCGAAAAGGATGTCAGTGAACTAGCAGAATATATCAAAAAAGAAGTAGGAACGAAAAAAACTCCAGAAATGCTTGCAGCAGACCTTAGTTTGTCTGTGCGCCACCGTTTTTTAGACCAGTCATTGAGACAAGACCGTGTTTATAACAATCTCCAACGGCTTCTAAGAAGGGAACGGGATAAATATCCCGATGAAGCTATATCTAATACGATTGAATCATATTTAGACCATTCCTTTATGGTTAATGCAGTTTGGGTGATAACCGAATATAACCTAGTTGGGATTCCTAGTCTTGAGCAAACATTCGAGTATAAAATTTTACCAGGTCATATCCTGTTGAGAATAGAAGATGTACCAAATCTTGCTATGGTCGAAATGGAGAGATTTCGCAATAAAGTGGCAGTAACTATTCATGCTTATTTGAAAGAGCAGGCCGGGAGAATAGTACACAGAAAATGAGGTAAGTTATGAGCTTTATACGTGCTAAAGAAATCCCCCCTCATTCTGGCAACTGGTATGACTATGAGGTCAAGACAGTTCACGAAGGCAAAAAGGTAAGGCAGAAGGTAATCCGCTACATCGGGAAGTCAGTCAAGAAGGGTTATCCTGTGCTAGACGCTACTCTGAAGCCCATAAAAGCCAATAGCAGGGAAGGTGCCTAATGAAAAAAGAACGATTGTACTTTACCTCAGCCTAGATTCTGCCACGGGTTTGTGTTAATATCTAAACCATGCGGTCAATCCGGCAGCGCAGCTGGCCTCACTACGCCTGGGTAATCCTGGCCGGTATCATGGCATTGTTCGTGGTGAGCACCGGGATAAGGCTCTCCTTTGGAGTATTGATTGACCCCCTGGTGGCAGAGCATGCCTGGAGCCGGGGTGGTGTTTCCCTGGCCTATACCCTTCAGTTCCTGACAGGCATACCGGCAGTTCTCATCGTGGGGCGGTTAGCCGAGAGAATTAACTCTCGCCCCATCGTAATGATAGCGGCCATCATCTTCATCTCTGGGATGCTCCTTACGGCTACGGTCAGCCAACTCTGGCAGTTTCAACTCTACTTCGGCGTGCTCGTTGGCGGACTGAGTTCAGCCCCCTTTGTTGTTATCCTGCCGGTGCTATTGAGCCGCTGGTTCTATCACAAGCTCGGACTGGCAATAGGTCTGATGTGGACTAGCCTCAGCCTGGGTCCAGCAGTATTATCGCCCCTGCTGCGCTGGTCGATTGAAACGGCCGGTTGGAGCCAGACCTTCATTACCTTCGGTCTCAGCGGTGGGATATTAATGCTGGTATCCGGCTTCTTCCTCATGGATAACCCCCAGAAAATGAAGCTGGTTCCGTATGGAGGGTTACCCCCCGAACCCCCCAGACAAGAGATGAGTTCTCCGGCCGTAGACCTCAGCCTGTATCAGGTAACCAGGAAGCAAAGCTTTTGGGCTCTCACGGCTGTCCACCTGTTAGGCTGCATCGGACACTCAGTCATCCTCGCCCACGTGGTCTCCATTGCCACCTTTGCTGGCATCCCGGGACTGGAGGCCGCCGGCGTGCTCAGTATTGCCGTAGCTATTTCTGTCATCAGCCGCTTCGGCATGTCGCTGGTCGCCGATAGGAAAGGCGCCAGATTCACCCTGGCTTCCGCCGTATTGCTACAAACCCTGCCCACGCTGCTGCTGCTGGGGGCCGAAAAGCTGTGGGTGTTCTATTCTTTCGCTCTCCTGTTTGGGCTGGGCTATGGTGGGGAGATGGTCGGCTTTCCCATCTTCAACCGCCAGTACTACGGAGTAAAGGCACCGTTGAGCACTATCTACTCCTATCAGATGGCTGGCGCCATGCTCGGCATGGCCGCCGGAGGTTGGCTGGGTGGCGCTCTATTCGACTGGACCGGTGTCTATACCTGGAGTATCGTAACCTCAGCCGGCGCCAGTTTCCTGGGTGTGGTCGTCGCTCTGCTTCTCCCTACCCCCCACCGCTGAGCGAGACATACTTCTGAAGCCAGAGGCATAACTTATCCCCCATCGGCTTCAGGAAAGCGGCCAATTTCGCCTGAGTTAACCTCATCCTCTTAGTTCCTCTCGGTTCTGGCTCCCATGACCCAACCTGACCTTTTCTGTCTTAAAAAATCTGGCCGCTCCAGGTTTGCCCTATCAGCTATTTTCTGCTAAATTAGGTGGCAGGTGAGCAATATGACTGTAGCTCAATCAGGAGAATACTTGGCTAACAGTCAGTTAGATTTCTGTCTGGATAGGAAAGGTAATTGGTAGACAAATACAACCCCCAGGAGATAGAAGCCAAGTGGCGGCAGAAATGGGCTGAGGATAAGCTGTATCAGGTTACCGAGGATGACACCAGGCCCAAGTGGTATGCCCTGACGATGTTCCCCTACACCTCGGGCGACCTTCATATCGGGCACTGGTATGCCGAGGCGCCGGCAGATGCGCGTGCCCGGTTTAAGCGGATGCAGGGCTACAATGTGCTTCACCCCATGGGCTTTGACGCCTTTGGTCTGCCCGCCGAAAACGCCGCCATCCGCCGGGGTATTCACCCGCTCACCTGGACGATGCAAAATATAGAAAATATGCGTCGCCAGCTTAAGAGTATCGGCGCTATTTACGACTGGAGCCGGGAGGTGATTACCTGCCTGCCTGATTATTATCAGTGGACACAGTGGTTCTTCTTGAAATTGTATGAACACGACCTGGCTTATCGAGCTAAGGCTCCGGTCAACTGGTGCCCCCGTTGCCAGACGGTGTTAGCTAATGAACAGGTGGTCAATGGCCTCTGTGAACGCTGTGAGACCGCGGTTAGCCGGCGAGACCTGGAACAGTGGTTCTTCCGCATCACTAAATATGCCGAGGAACTCAGGCAACATGACAGCCTTGACTGGCCGGAGCGAATAAAGCTCATGCAGAGAAACTGGGTGGGTAAGAGTGTCGGCGCCGAGATTTCTTTTGCTCTCGACCACCCCGGAGTGGCGGAAAAGGAAATCCGGGTATTTACCACCCGCCCCGATACTCTCTTCGGCGTTACCTTTATGGTACTGGCACCGGAACATCCTCTGGTAGCTAAGCTGACCTCAGCGGACAGAAAAGATGACGTCGAGGACTATATTATTCAGGCGCGCCAGCAGACCGAGATAGAACGGCTATCAACGGAGAAGGAAAAGGATGGGGTGTTTACCGGGGCTTACGTCATCAACAGGCTTAATGGGGAAAGGGTGCCTGTCTGGATTGCCGACTATGTGCTCCTGAGCTACGGCACCGGGGCGGTCATGGCCGTGCCGGCACATGATGAACGTGATTTTGCCTTTGCCAAGAAGTATCACCTGCCGATTAGAGTGGTCATCGCTCCACCCGGGTGGCAGGGCGAAGAACTGGCCGAGGCTTATATCGAGTCAGGCACTATGGTGAATTCAGCCCAGTTTAATGGACTAAACAGCCAGCCGGGCATAGCGGCTGTGTCTGATTTTCTTAAAGAGAAGGGCTACGGCGGAGCGACGACCACCTATCGCATCCGCGATTGGCTCATTTCCCGCCAGCGCTACTGGGGAGCGCCGATACCGATGATTTACTGTGAGCAGTGCGGCATTGTCCCCGTTCCTGAAGAAGACCTGCCGGTGTTGCTCCCCGAGGACGCCGAGTTCAAACCTACCGGCGAATCTCCATTAAAATACGTGGCACAGTTTGTCAATACCACCTGCCCGCGGTGCTCCGCTCCCGCCAAACGGGAGACGGACACGATGGACACCTTTATGTGCTCCTCGTGGTATTTCCTGCGCTATGCCAGCCCTCATTATGGTCGCGCTGCCTTTGACCCGGACAAGATAAAGTACTGGCTGCCGGTCGACCTTTATACCGGTGGTGCCGAGCACGCCGTGATGCACTTGCTCTACGCCCGCTTCTTCGTCAAGGCACTGAGGGATATGGGGCTGGTCGATTTTGACGAGCCTTTTACCCGACTGTTTAACCAGGGGATTATTATTGCCGAGCACCAGAAGATGAGCAAATCACGGGGTAATGTGGTTACTCCGGATGAGTATGTCACCCGGCTGGGAGCCGATACCGTGCGTACCTACCTGATGTTTATCGGACCCTGGGAGCAGGGTGGTGAGTGGAATGACAGCGGCATCAGCGGCATCAGTCGCTGGCTTAACCGGCTGTGGCACCTGATGCTGGAAGAATATAACTGCCATGAGCAGGTTAGTGCGGCGGCCAGGGAGGAAGCACAGCAGGAATTAACTCGAATCACCCACCAGACTATCAAAAAAGTAACGAGCGACCTGGAAAAGATGCGCTTTAATACCATGCTCGCCGCCCTGATGGAGTTTACTAACTACCTGGCAAAAGCCGGGGAAGCCGGACAGATTAGCGATTCAGCCTGGAAAGAATCTCTGGCTAGCCTGCTGCTGCTGTTAGCCCCCACCACCCCCCACCTGGCTGAGGAGCTGTGGCAGAGAACCGGGCACGAGTATAGTATTCATAACCAGAGCTGGCCCAGATGGGATGAGGCACTGGCTAAGGAAGAAGAGATTACCCTGGTGGTCCAGGTAAACGGCAAGTTGCGCGACCGCATTACCGTCCCGGTGTCCATTACTGAGGACGAAGCCCGCCAGCTAGCGGCAAACAGCCCACACGTGCAGCCCTATCTGGAAGGCAAGACTATGGTTAAAGAAATATATGTTCCCGGCAAGCTGGTCAATATCGTGGTAAGATAGTGGCAATCCATCCCCCTGAGGAGGTACAAATCCCCCTTAGTCCCCCGCCTGCCATAGTTCCCGAGGAACGGCGGGCAGGTCCTTTGCGAAAGGGGGAGATAGAGATGACCACGTGCCGACAAAAATGGGGCTTCTTCCTTTTTTAAAGGGAGAATGAGAGGGATTTAAACAGGGGGGATAGAGTTATAAAATGAAAATAGCCTTTATCGGTGGGGGGAACATGGGGGAGGCAATGCTGTCCGCCACTTTGAGCAAGGGGCTGAGCCAGCCCCAGGCTATCACGGTTAGCGATGTTGATGAAACGCGCCGCCGCCACCTTAAGCAGCAATACGGCCTGGCCGTAACGGGCGATAACCGTCAGGCCTCAGATAAGGCCGAGGTAGTGGTCCTGGCCATCAAGCCACAGAACCTGACCGAGGTCATGGCTGGACTCAGCGGTCAGCTCAAGCCGTCTCAACTGGTACTATCCATCATCGCCGGGGCAAGAATCAGCACCTTGAGCCACGGACTAAGCCATAATTGTATCGTTCGGGCGATGCCCAACACACCGGCACAGATTGGCGAGGGCATCAGTGTCTGGACGACGACGGCTGAGGTGACCAAGCGCCAGCAGGGCTGGGCAGGTTCCATCCTGGGTGCTATGGGTCGGGAAATTTACGTCGACGATGAAAAGTATCTTGACATGGCAACGGCGGTCAGTGGCAGTGGCCCGGCTTACTTCTTTCTTTTCATCGAGGCACTGGTTGAGGCTGGAGTGAGTATCGGTCTGCCCGGCGCTGTCGCCCAGGAACTGGCGTTAGAGACAATGCTCGGCTCGGGGCACCTTATGCAAAAGTCAGGTAAGCCGCCTTCAGAGCTACGTAAAATGGTTACCTCCCCCGGCGGCACCACGGCTGAGGCTCTCCTCCAACTAGAGAGGGGAGGATTCTCTGACCTGATTAGACAGGCGGTCAGGGCTGCCTACGAAAAAGCCAGGCAACTGGGCGGTGAGCCACAATGACATTTTTATTCGCCTTGCTCCGGCGGCTGCGTGAACTGCTCACCAATGTACCGGTGAAAGTTTGGCGCATAGTAGCCGTTTTACTACTGTCACTGGTTTTAGCCAGTTCTCTATCCTGTAATCCGTTTGGCGGAGACGAGGAGGAGACTACTGAGCAGTTGGTTGAGGTCGTGCGCGGTGATTTGACCGTTACTGTTAGCGGCAGCGGTAACACGGAGATTTCTAATGAAATGAAGTTAGCCTTTGGCATTGGCGGCCGGGTAGATAAGATATATGTTGCCGAGGGTGACAATGTCACTGAGGGCAAGGTGCTCGCCCGGCTTGAGACCGATGACCTGGAGCTGGCTCTAACCCGGGCACAGGTCGCCTACACTCAAGCACAGGTAGCCGTAACCGAGGCAGAGGTCGCCATAACCCAGGCAGAGGTCGCCCGGCAAACCGCCGAGTACGAACTGGAAGAGGCTCAAGAGCTATTTGCCGAGGCAGAAATTCGCCAGGCCCGGACCGCCGTCAGCGAGGCGAGGAGCTATCTGGAATATGCTGAACGACAACTAACGCAGGCTTCGATAACCAGCGATATACTTCGTTGGAGCAACGAAGTGGCCTTTGCCCGGGAAAAGCTGAGGGCGGCTGAGGTCAGATTAGACGAGATGCTGGCTACCCCTGACACAAGAGAGGTCGCCCTCAAAAGGCTACAGGTAGCGCTAGCTGAGCAGTCCCTGGAGCTAGTAAAGCAGTCCCTGGAGCCAGTAAAGCAGTCTCTGGAACTAGCCCGGCAGTCTCTAGAGCAAGCCCGCCGGCAGCTTGACAAAGCCACTATCACCGCCCCCTTCGCTGGCGTAGTCGCCGATGTCGCCGTTGATGAAAAGGATACCGTCTCTCCCACTATCACAATCATTCATCTAATCGACCCTGACAGTATGGAACTAGAGGTTCAAGTGGATGAGATAGACGTACCCGGGGTAAAAACGGGGCAAAGAGCTATAATCGAGGTCGACGCCCTGCCGACTCTGCCGCTTGAAGGTATGGTTAGCTTTATCAGCCTGCTACCGGCGATAGAAGCCGGGGTGACGGTTTATGATGTCAAAATCAGGTTCGATGTGCCCGAGGGCATTGGGCTGAGAGTCGGCATGAGTGCCAGCGTCGACATCATCATCGCTGAAGGCAATAATGTCTTGCTGGTGCCTGACCGGGCGATTAAGCAGGATAACCAGGGTAATCCTATAGTCGAGGTTATGGTTAATGAGCGAATTGAAGAGAGAGCGGTCGTTATCGGTAGCAGTGATGGCTATCAGACCGAGATTCTGGAGGGGCTTGAGGAGGGGGAGAAAGTGGTCGAAAGACGAAGCAAGCCCAAGCCATCTAAATCAGGATTATTCTAAAATGATAACTCACGGCAAGACTATTACGGAGTCCTCAATCCGTGTATGCTGGGAAGAAATACGCCTCGTCATTGCGAGGAGCCTGGCGACGCAATGACACCTTGGGGTGAGACTATTGGACGGAGACTCACGGATTATGTTACGCCTGATAGCCGGCGGAGGTGAACGGTAGCCCGATGATTGAGCTGGAAAATGTCAGCAAAATTTACCGCATGGGTAAGGTGGAGGTCCCGGCTTTAAGAGGAGTAAACCTGACCATCGAGCCAGGAGAAATGCTGGCTATTATGGGTGCCTCCGGCTCGGGCAAGTCCACCTTGATGCACATTATCGGTTTTCTGGATAAGCTCACCTCAGGGCGATATTGCTTCCAGGGGACTGATGTCAGCCGGCTCAACGATAACCGGCTGGCCGTGATGAGAAATAAAGAAATCGGCTTCGTCTTTCAAGAATACAACCTTCTCTCCCGTGCCAGCGCTGTCGCCAATGTTGAGCTGCCCCTGGTCTACGGGAACGGTCGTAACCGGCATAAGCGGGCTTTAGAGGCACTGGAGCGGGTGGGACTGGCGGGGAGAGCGCACCACAAGCCGGCCGAGCTATCCGGTGGTGAACAGCAACGGGTGGCTATTGCCCGGGCGCTGGTCAATAACCCAACACTCGTTCTCGCCGATGAGCCTACCGGCAACCTGGACAGCGCCAACACCGCTGAGATTATTTCAATCTTCCGGCAGCTTAACCAGGATAGTATCACCGTGGTCTTGGTCACTCATGAGACGGATATAGCCGCCCAAGCCCGACGCATCATTCGCCTCCTGGACGGGCAAATCATCAGTGACGAAAGGGTCGGTTGAATGGTCGGGTAGCGCTCAGTCTTTAACGAGGTTAGCTGTGAAACTCATCGTCTTTTTGGGTATCGCCATAAAATCGATTCTAGCCAATAAACTACGCTCGGTACTGACCATGCTCGGTATGATAATCGGGGTTAGCGCCGTTATTATTCTGATGTCGGTGGGGGGAGGTTTGCAAAATATGATTAGCGCCACTTTTGAAGAGCTAGGGAGCAACCTGCTCTTCGTGCAGCCGTCCAATCCTGAAGCCCCAGGATTTGCCAAAATATCACCTGTCTTTGCCACCGCCAGCCTTACTATGGGCGATACCGAAGCAATCAAGCGTCTCCGACCGGTAAGTGCCGCGGTGCCGGAAAATGCAAATTTTGTTAAGATAATAGCTGGTAATGAAGACTCGTTAGCTATGCTACATGGTAGCCTCTCCGAATTCCAGCAGGTGTATGGTTTCGCTATGGAGTCGGGACAATTCATTTCTGAGGTGAATATCGGCAGGAGGGATATGGTGGTCGTGCTGGGTAGCAAGGTGGCTGAAGACCTCTTTGGCAACGACGATGCCATCGGTAAACAGGTTAAAATCAGGGATAAGCGGTTTACCGTTATCGGTGTCATGGCGCCGCGGGGACTGTCATCTTTCGGGTTCAGTTGGGATGAGCTAACGGTGACGCCGATAACTACCTATCAGACCCGCCTCTTCACTCTGAAGACGCCCGGCGGGGAAGACGCCGTCCGACAAATCAGCGTCCAGATTGCCAGTGGCTGGACGCTGGCTGAAGCAACGAAAGAGATTGAAACTACCTTAAGAAAACGCCACCGCATTGATGCCGATGAGGAAGACGATTTCTCCGTTATTAGCCCCGAGCAGCTACTGGGGACATTTGAGACCATCACCCTGGCGTTAACCATATTCCTGGGACTGATTGGCAGTATCTCCCTGCTGGTAGGCAGCATCGGTATTATGAACATAATGCTGGTTTCGGTAACCGAGCGCACCCGGGAGATAGGATTGCGCAAGGCGATAGGCGCCAAACGCCGGGACATTTTAATGCAATTTCTATTAGAAGCCGCCATGTTGAGCCTGTCCGGGGGTGCCATCGGGCTGAGCTTTGCCGGGGTTGCGGTCTGGGGAATCTCTCAAATCGACCTCGGTAGCTTCAGACTCGATGCGGAAGTCTCACCGTTCATTGTCCTGGTGGCGGTCATGGTCTCGGTTTTCATTGGTCTCACCTCCGGCATCTACCCGGCAATGAGAGCCGCCAGGCTAAATCCCATTGACGCTCTACATTACGGATGACATAATACATATAGAGTGAGGTTAGTAAAAAGCTATGAACTGGCTCGATATAGCAATTTTGGTAGTAGTCGTTATTCCCGTCTTTCTTGGATTTAGAATCGGGCTCATAAAAGCCGTCTTATCTCTAGCCGGGTTAGTACTCGGTATCATTCTGGCGGGGTACTACTATGCGCCCCTCTCCAGGCAATTATCCTTTATCCCACAAGCCGGCATGGCTGAAATAGTTGCTTTTGTCATCATCCTGGTTGTGATAATGGTGATTACCAGCCTGCTGGCCAGATTACTGAAGTGGGCCACCTCGGTAGTAATGCTGGGCTGGGTCAATCACCTCGGTGGCGCCGTTTTTGGCTTGGTGCTGGGGGCACTATTCTGCGGCGCCCTGCTCGCCACCTGGATAAAGTTCTTGGACATATCTGAAGTTATCAGAGCATCAAGCCTGGCGGTCATATTACTGGACCGCTTCCCGGCAGTGCTAGCTCTGCTGCCTGAGGAGTTTGACTCGATACGCTCTTTCTTTCAGTAAAAAACTGGCCTTAGGTAACAGCCGGGGTTTCGCCCGGGTGTAGTCCCTTCCATTTTGTAAGTAATCGCTCCCGGCTCTCCTTGTGACTTGAGTCAGGTATGCAGGCATCTACCGGACAAACTTCAGCACACTTGGAAGATTCATAAGAGCCAACGCACTCAGTGCACCTATCGGGGTTAATCACGTAGACAGTCTGCCCCTCAGAGATTGCCACGTTTGGGCATTCCGGTTCGCAGGCTCCACAGCTAATACACTCATCTGTAATTTTGTAGGCCATCCATATTCCTCCTTACTTTATTTAGTCAGTTACTCTTGCCTGGGTAGTCTCACACCTTGCGCCGAACCTTCTTTTTTAAGGCGACAGCCACCGCTCTGGGGACAAGGCTGTCAATCTGGCCACCCAGGCTGGCCACTTCCTTGAGCAGGCTTGAGCTAAGGAACTGGTATTTTAGATTTGTCATCAAACAAACCAGCTCACAATCAGGAGACAACTTTTTATTCATCAGCGCCATCTCAAATTCACGTTCAAAGTCAGCCCCTACTCTCAGCCCGCGCACTATTGCCTGAGCGCCTGCTTCCTTGACAAAGTCAACGGCCAAGCCAGAAAAGCAGGTTGCTTCAATATTGGGCAGGTCAGCTATTGCCTGTCTTACCAAATCTAGCCTCTCTTCGGTAGTAAACAGAATATCTTTAGCCGGGGTGTCATAGACCCCGATGATTATCTTGTCGAAAAGCTTAGCCGCTCTGATAGCAATATCAAGATGCCCGTTGGTTATCGGGTCAAAGGCACCCGGGTAAACAGCGATAGTCACGCGATGCTCTCCTTTCGGTAGACGGCGATGCAGCTATCACCATGGCGATGCTCTTTAATAAGCTCTAATGCGCCATAGGTTGAGTCTAGGCTGAGGTGAGGGGAGTGGGTTACGACCAAAGTGGTATCCAATCCAATTAATTTAGAGTTTGCCAGTTGCTCCACCAGATTACCTATAGACGAATCGGAATAGGGTGGGTCCATCAGTATAATGCCGTACTCCTTATCAAGGAAAGAAAGGGCTTTGACGACACTACAGCAATAAACATGAGCTTGCCCGGACAGCTTCGTCTTTTCTAAATTTTGCCTAATTATAGCACAACATCGTGGGGCACGCTCAACAAAATCGACCCAACCGGCACCACGGCTCAAAGCCTCAATACCTAAAGCGCCGCTACCGGAAAATAAATCAAGCACCTGCTCCCAATCGTGGCTAATAGTCCCCAGAATAGAGAAAATCGCTCCCTTGACTAAATCTGTGGCTGGTCGAGTAATAGTCCCCTTGGCTACTTTAAGCTGGTGCCCTTTAGCGCTACCAGTGATAACTCGCATCATTATTGATAATAGCTAATTTTAGTGGATGTTGTCAATCCCTAGCCAACTAGATTTCTCCTTCCACTGAGCTTCGGTTAAGCCCAGCCTCTGGAAAACCTCATCCAGATAACGCAGGTAGTATTGATAGTCAAAAAGTGGTTCAAGTTCTGCCGGCGGCAGGTTGGCCGTAACCTCAGGGTCCGCCTTTAACAGGTTAAGGAAATTTTTATTCCCCTGCCATGACTTCATGGCGTTGCGCTGCACCAGCTCATAGGCTTTTTGCCGGCTTAATCCCTTGTCTATCAGGGCCAGCATTATTCGCTGTGAGAAAATCAAGCCTTTAGTAAGCTCCAGATTCCGTTTCATCCGTTGCGGATAAACTTGCAGCCCTTTCATTACCGAGGTGAAAAGGGCGAGTGAGTAATCCAGTATGAGACAGGCATCAGGCAGAATAATGCGCTCGGTCGAGGAGTGGCTAATATCGCGTTCATGCCACAGGGCAATATTTTCCATTGAGGTCAGGGCATAGCCCCTTACCAGCCGGGCCAAGCCACAAACCCGTTCGCATAGCTCCGGATTCCGTTTATGTGGCATCGCTGAAGAGCCGGTCTGACCGACCGCAAAGGGTTCTTCCACCTCTCTTATTTCGGTGCGTTGCAACCCCCTAATCTCAGTGGCAAATTTCTCCAGTGAGCTGGAAATTATCGCTAAGGTAGTCACAAATTGAGCGTGGCGGTCCCGCTGTAAAACCTGGCTTGATACCGGCGCCGGGGCAAGCTTCAACCTGGCACAAACCTTCTCTTCAAGCTCAGGAGATAACATAGCATAGGTACCGACTGCCCCTGAAATTTTACCTACGGCTACGGCTTTTTTGGCTTCGTTGAGCCTTTGCCGGTTGCGGTTCATCTCCTCAATCCATAATGCCAGCTTAAAGCCAAAGGAAAGCGGCTCGGCATGAATGCCGTGAGTGCGACCGACCATCGGCGTATATTTATATTTTATTGCCTTTTCGGCCAGTACCGAAATAAGCTCCTTGATATCCTGGGTTAGTAGCTCGGCGGCCTCAACTAGCTGTAAGCTGAGGGCGGTATCGATGACATCAGAGGAGGTAAGACCAAAGTGAATAAAACGCGATTCTTTACCCAGGCTCTCGGAGACGGAAGCAAGGAAGGCAGTCATATCATGGTGAGTTTCCTGGAGAATCTCTTCCATGCGCTTCAGGTTAACCCGGGCAAGCTTTATCTTGGGTACGGCTTCCCTGGGAATAGCGCCTAAACCAGCCCAGGCCTGACAGACAGCAATTTCAACCTCCAGCCACTTGGCAAACTTATTCTCGTCTGACCAGACCCTTTTCATCTCTGGCCTGGAATAGCGCTCAATCATTGCTTGTCTCCTTGAGATTTATCAACCCTATCCCCTCTTTCGTGAAATCCTAAACTCTAATTTCTAAATCCTAAGCAAATTCAAAATTTAAATCCCTAAAGTTTAGGATTTAGTATTTTATTAAAGAGGGGTTTCGCCCCTTCAAACTACCCTTTTCCCTGTAGCTCCTTTCGATACTTTTCGTAGGCTTTCTGTATCTCATCATACTTTAAGCCCAGAATCTCAGCCGCCAGATAGGCAGCGTTCCTGGCTCCGGCAGCACCGATAGCCACGCTGGCTACCGGTATCCCGGCTGGCATCTGCACGATAGAGTAGAGAGCGTCGATACCCTTCAACTCACTGCTGGCTAAGGGCACACCGATAACCGGCAGGGTAGCCCAGCTCGCCAGCACCCCGGGCAGATGAGCCGCTCCCCCGGCGGCAGCGATGATGACCTCAATCCCCCGACTTCGTGCCGCCTGCCCGTATTGCCGGGCTTTCTCCGGGGTGCGGTGGGCTGAAATTACATTAACCTCATAATCAATACCAAGCTGTCTTAATACGTCCAGCGTTGGCTGCAATGCTTCAGTATCCGATTTTGAACCCATGACGACACCTACCAGTGGCATATACCCTATCCCCTTTATCCCCTTCCCCTTCTTAAGGGGAAGGGGGAGTGATTTAGAAGAGAGGCTTCGCCTCTCTTTGACTCTCCTTTTTTATCTCTCACCTTCAAAGGAGGGGGGGAAGAGAAGTTTTTGAAGTGGCAAAGCCCCTTCAACCTACCCCCTCTTTTATCAGAGCAATATCCTTGCGGTAATGGCAACCCTCAAAGTGGATTCGCGCGATATTAGCATAAACTTTTTCTCTGGCTTCGGCGAGAGTGCTAGCCGTAGCGACTACGCTGAGCACCCGCCCGCCGCTGGTCAAGACCTGCCCTGGCTCTGCCCCTACCTTAGTTCCCGCGTGAAATACCATGATGTCCTTATCCAGACTATCCAGCCCGGTAATGGGAAAGCCTGTTTTATAGCTGCCGGGGTAGCCACCCGAAGCCATGACCACGCCAACACAGGCATCCTCGCTCCATTCTACATCTATTTGGTCAAGACTGCCATTGATGACCGCGAGGAGAATATCAACCAGGTCAGTCTTGAGCCGGGGCAGGATAACCTGGGTTTCCGGGTCGCCGAATCTAGCATTGAATTCTAGCACCCTTGGCCCTTCATTGGTAATCATCAACCCGCCATAGAGGACACCATGGTAAAGTCTTTTTTCTTTTTCCATAGCCTTTATGGCTGGCTTCATAATGGTTTCCGTCACTGCTTTACCTAGTTCTGGAGTATAAAAATGTGGCGGGCTGTAGCTACCCATACCACCACTATTAGCTCCCTTGTCCTCATCGTATATCCTTTTATAATCACAGGCCGATACCATCGGCACTACAGTTTTACTATCGGTAAAGACAAAGGAGCTCATCTCTTTCCCTGAAAGATACTCTTCAATAACTACCCGGTCACCAGCCGCGCCCAGTGTTTTCAACTCCATAATATTGACCAGGGCTTCCAGTGCCTGCGGGATAGTCTCGGCTACGGTTACCCCCTTACCGGCGGCCAGCCCATCAGCCTTAATCACAATGGGCGGCGTCTGCTGCTTGACATACTCTTTTGCCTGGCTGTACTCGGAAAAGCTAACACTCCGGGGGCAGGGGATACCATATTTTTGCATCAGCCCCCTGGCAAACGCCTTGCTCGATTCTATCTGGGTGGCACCCTTGGTCGGACCAAAAGTAGGAATACCGATACTCTGAAAGCGGTCAACGATACCCTCAGCCAGCAGCGCCTCCGGACCGATGACTACCAGCTCAATGCCCTTTCCCCGAGCAACCTTAGCCAACCCTTCTATATTACTGGGGTCCGTATCCAGGTTACGGGCAATCTGAGCCGTGCCGGCATTACCCGGAGCGGCATAAACCTCTTTCACTTTGGGGCTTTGGGCCAGTTTCCAGACCAAGGTATGCTCCCTGGCACCGCCCCCAACCACCAGTATCTTCAGAGGTTACCTCCTAAGTATTATCGTTTTTACCCCCGATTTAATCGGGGGCTTCTCTCTTTATCTCAGTGATTTTATCTTCCGACTCTGCTTGTTTCACCGCACTCGGTAGCGGCATTCTTGTTGGCGGTATAATAGCAAAGCCCAGATGGTAATAGGGCAAATCAACCGCCTCAATGCAAATAAAATGGGCATCTTTGGAGTATGGAAGGTTATCGGCAGTAATCTTGCTAAATTTGCCTTTAAAGAGATTCCGAAGTAAAGCCCTCAGGATACCAAAGCCAATCTTGATAATCAGCCGATAATCATAACTATATCTACCCCACTTTGTCAGCTCTTGACAAACTTTATCCCTGATATCGTCAGGGCAATTTACCCGATAGAATTTAATATCTCGGTCCTTATACTCTGATAATCGGCTGACAGTAATTCCTCTACCGATAGACTCCAAAGTTATCCAGTCATTGTCGGCTGTTTTCTGCCACAGCAAGCCATGATGAAAGCGGTCGGTATCTGGAGTGAAGACACGGCGACACACCCAGCCGACTATCCCCTTGCCTTCGGTAGCAAAAATATCGCCGGGCAACAAGTCCAGCATCTGCTCTTCGGTCATATCTCTCCAAACCCCGTATTAAATACGGGGTAATACGGGGGTGTGCTCCCTGGCCCCACCCCCAACCGCCAGTATCTTTATCTACCTCACCCCCTGTGTCCCCCTCTCCTTTAAAGGAGGGGAGAGATGTTTATTTGAGGGGCTTCGCCCCTCAAAATCCTTCTTCAGTCTCCCCCCTTTCGTAAAGGGGGACGAAGGGGGATTTTCTCTACTTCGCCCCTCTCAAACTCTCCTTTTATTTATCTTACTCCCACTCAATGGTGGATGGGGGTTTGGAGGTGATATCGTAGACGACGCGGTTGATGCCGGGGGCTTCGTTGACGATGCGACTGGAAATCCGCGCCAGGACATCATAAGGCAGGCGTGCCCAGTCGGCCGTCATGGCATCCTCGCTGGTCACGGCGCGGATGGCCACCAGATAGCCATAGGTTCGGTAATCCCCCATTACGCCGACGCTTTTGACATCGGTGAGGACGGCAAAGGTCTGCCATAGCTGGTTATACAACTTTGCCTTTTTAATCTCATTCATAACAATGAAATCAGCCGAGCGCAGCAGCTCCAGCTTCTCGTTGGTCACCTCACCAATAATACGAATCGCCAGTCCCGGACCGGGGAAGGGCTGCCGCCACACCATCTCTTCGGGCATACCCAGCTCCAGTCCTACCTGGCGCACCTCGTCCTTAAACAGGTAGCGCAGAGGCTCAATCAGGCTGAGTCTCATCTTGGCCGGCAGCCCACCGACATTATGGTGGGTCTTTATCTTGGCGGAAGCCGTGCTGCCTGAGGCGGCACTCTCAATGACATCCGGATAGAGAGTCCCCTGGGCAAGAAAGTCGACCTTACCTATCTTGTTCGCCTCTTCTTCAAATACCCTGATAAACTCCTCGCCGATAACCTTACGTTTCATTTCCGGGTCGATAACCCCTTCTAATCGCTTCAGGAATCTTTCGTTGGCATCGACATAGATGATATTCATGCCCAAATTCTCGCGGAAGACTTTAAATGTCCTCTCGACTTCCTCACGGCGCAGCAGCCCGTTGTTAACGTAGATACAGGTGAGCTGGTCACCAATAGCCTGGTAGATGAGGGTGGCGACCACGGCGGAATCAACCCCTCCCGAGAGAGCGCTGATGACCTTACCCTTACCCACCCGCTCTTTAATTCGGGATAGGCTCTCACTGATGAGATTACCTATCGTCCAGTTACCCTGGCAACCACATATCCGGTAGGCAAAGTTTTTTAGAATAGCCTTTCCCTGGGGGGTATGGGCTACCTCAGGATGAAACTGAAGACCATATATTCCTTCTTCATTGCCCATGACGGCAACCGGTGAATTCTCAGTATAAGCTAAAGCCCTGAAACCGGGCGGCATTGCTTCAATTTTATCACCGTGGCTCATCCAGACCGGTAATGCGTCATCCAAACCAGCCAAGAGAGGTGAATCTGGCTCACTGAGGTGAAGAATAGCGTGACCATATTCCTGCTTCGTCCCCGCGGTGACCTGTCCACCCAGTTGTTTGGTGATAGCCTGCATCCCATAGCAGATGCCCAGCACGGGCAGATGGCTCTCATAAATATAAGCCGGAGCGAGCGGGGCACCCGGTTGGTAAACGCTGGCTGGTCCCCCGGAGAGGATAAACCCCTTTGGCTTAAGCAGAGCTATCTTTTCCCAGGGGGTATCATAAGGCACTAGCTCGCAATATACCTGACACTCACGTATTCGCCGTGTAATCAGCAGGCTATATTGTGAACCAAAGTCAAGGACAACGATCGTCTCACGCTCAGCACCACCGACAGCCTCCTTAGCCACCGTGGGTTGCTCACCACCTATCTTTTTAGCAATTTCCAGATAGGTAGAGACTTCAATATCGCCACTGGTAGTGACCCGGCGAGCATCGGCCTTCATGTCCTGCTTTGATTCACTGCTAGCCATTTCTACTGATAACACCCTCCGTTGTCTTATTATACCACCGATTAAGCAAAGTCTCATCCTGAAAGGTGACGGCAAAAGCAGTTTTTAGCCGTTGCTACAGTTCCAGCCGTTTTTACCGCTTTTGGCTCTACTGAATACTGTGCTATACTATTGCTTGATGAGCAAAAACTACTCACCGCAGGTAACAAGGGTAATGCCGGATAAGCCTCCTTTAGACATGCAACAACAGATTGAGAAGGGGATTTCTATTCTCAGGCAGGGCGGGCTGGTTGCCTATCCTACCGATACTGTTTACGGTCTGGGGGCTTGCCCTGGCTTTCTCCAATCCGTAGAGAGGGTCTATAAGGTAAAGCAACGGCCACGGAATATGCCACTCCCTTTACTACTGGCTGACACGTCACAGCTAACCAGGATAGCCGCCACGGTAGCGCCGGCGGCCTGGCGCTTAATTCATAGATTCTTACCGGGTGCCCTGACCTTAGTTCTACCTGCCTCCAGTTCAGTCCCCGATATCATCACGGCTGGAGAAACAACCATAGCCGTGCGTATTCCAGCCCACCCCATTCCTGTTGCCCTGGCTGCCGCTCTGGGGGGCACTATCGTGGGCACCAGCGCTAATCTCAGCGGCCGACCAAGCCCGTTGACGGCTGAAGAAGTCTATCGGCAACTTGGCGACAAGATAGATTTCGTTATTGATGGTGGCCGCTGCCCGGGGGGTAAGGAATCTACTATCGTTGATGTTACCGGGGAAACACCCGTAATCCTGCGGGAAGGCGCCATCTCCAGGGAAGAACTGGAGCAAGTATGTGGCCGCATCGTGCTCAAGGAAGGAGACTAGGCAATGCGTATCGCCATTGGCTGTGACCACCGGGGGCTGAATCTCAAGCAGTCTGTCATCAAGCTGATTACTAAAGCCGGGCATAGCGCTGAGGACTTTGGCTGTCATACTACTGACCCGGTAGACTACCCTGATATTGCCCAAAAGGTAGCTGAAGCAGTCACTAGGGGTGATTTTGAAAGAGGCATCCTGATATGCAGCACTGGCATTGGTATGTGCATGGCGGCGAACAAGGTCAAGGGGATAAGAGCTGCCCTGTGTTACGATACCTTCTGCGCTCACCGGGCTCGTCAGCACAATGATGCCAACATCCTCTGCCTCGGGGCAGAAAAACGGAAGCGGGTAGCGGAAATCGTCAATGCTTTTCTTAGCGATGAGTTTGAGGGGGAAAGACACCAGCGCCGACTGGATAAGATAAGAGAGATGGAAGGCTAGTACTAACTTTCATAATTAAGTGGTCTTAAGCGCGCCGTTCGTGGTGAGCCTGTCGAACTACCGGCGCGCCCTTCGACAAGCTCAGGGCGAACGGAGTTATTTGTAATGCTATTTCTGCAACTAAGTACTAGTCCGAGCGGCAGCGATTTTATAATAAGATTTAAGTTGACAATAAATATGAACTATGATACTCTAGCAACATGATGACCAGTAACTATGCTATTCTAGTACTTGTTACATATACATAATTCGGCCGGTGGGTCGTCTCCGCAGGAATAGGGACCGTCCCCACAGGGACGGTTTTTTTATTAAGCCTGAAAAGCAAAGGCGGCTGGCAAGAGAATGAAAAGCGACGCTATTAAGATTGGCATAGAACGGGCGCCACATCGGTCTTTATTATACGCCCTGGGCTGTAGCCCGGCGGAAATGAGTAAGCCATTTATCGGCATTATTAACAGCTTCAGCGAGATTGTGCCCGGGCATATGCACCTGCGAGACATTGCGGAGGCGGTTAAGGCCGGGGTGCGTAGTGGTGGCGGACTACCCTTTGAGGTCAACACTATTGCCGTGTGTGATGGCCTGGCAATGAACCACCCGGGTATGAAATATAGCTTGCCCAGCCGGGAACTAATCGCCGACTCGGTGGAGATAGTAGCTGAAGCTCATGCTTTTGATGCTCTGGTCTTTATTCCCAACTGTGACAAAGTAATCCCCGGCATGCTTATGGCCGCGGTCAGACTGAATCTACCAGCCATCTTCATCAGCGGTGGGCCGATGCTGAAAGGACTGCTGCCGACCGATAACGGGTTTAGTGTGGTCGACCTCAGCTCTGTCTTTGAAGCAGTCGGGAAGGTAGCCGGCGGACAAATGACCGAGCTGGAACTGGAGCAACTGGAGGGGGTAGCCTGCCCCGGCTGTGGTAGCTGCTCGGGGCTGTTCACCGCCAATACCATGAATTGCTTAACCGAAGCTCTGGGTATGGGACTACCCGGCAACGGCACCATTCCCGCCGTCGATAGCCGGCGGCGGCAGCTGGCTAAGGAAGCGGGGCAACAGATTATGGCACTACTGGCTAACAATACTCGCCCGCGAGATATTATCAATAAGGAAGCCATTCATAATGCCCTTAGTGTCGATATGGCACTGGGTGGCAGCACCAACTCAGTTTTACACCTGACGGCAGTGGCTCATGAGGCGGGAATTGACTTCCTTCTACCGCTGGTAAATGAGATAAGCCAGCGTACTCCTCAGTTATGCAAGATAAGGCCTGCCGGCGACCATCACATCGAGGACTTAGACCGGGCTGGTGGCATCGCGGCGGTGATGAAGGAACTAGAGGGATTGTTAAAGCTGGAGTCAAAAACAGTGTCCGGGAAATCGATGGCTGAAATTATAGCTCAAAGACAGGTTATGGATAGAGAGGTTATTCGCTCCAGGGCTAAGGCTCACTCAGCCACCGGAGGCCTGGCCATTCTCTTTGGTAACCTGGCGCCAGAGGGGGCGGTAGTAAAAAAAGCCGCGGTAGCCCCGGAAATGATGGTTCACCGCGGACCAGCCAGGGTCTTTGACTCTGAAGAAGAGACAACTCAAGCCATCATAAACGGTAAGATAAAACCGGGTGAAGTGCTCGTTATTCGTTACGAAGGGCCTAAAGGGGGGCCGGGGATGAGGGAGATGCTTACCCCCACCTCCCTGCTGACTGGTATGGGTATGGACAAGGAAGTAGCCCTGCTCACGGACGGGCGTTTTTCCGGGGCGACTCGCGGGGCGGCTATCGGACATATCTCCCCGGAGGCCGCCAGCCGTGGCGCTATCGCCGCCTTAGCCGATGGAGATATGATAAAGATTGATATTCCAAACTGCCAGCTCGAGGTCGAACTTAGTGATAAGGAGATAGCCAATCGGCTGGCACGACTACCTGACTTTGAGCCTAAAGTAAAGACAGGCTATCTCAGGCGCTATGCCGAGAAGGTTTCTTCAGCCAGCACGGGAGCGGTGTTTAGATAAGAGGAGGGGCTATTATGAAAATGACCGGGGCGCAGATTATATGTGAGTGCCTGGTAAGAGAGGGAGTAGATGTCATTTTTGGCATCCTGGGCGGGGCTATTTTGCCCTTGTATGATACTTTACCTCAATACCCCCAGCTCCGTCATATTCTGGTGCGGCATGAACAATGTGCCGCCCACGCCGCTGACGGCTACGCCCGCGCTACCGAAAAGGTAGGGGTATGCTTCGCCACCTCTGGCCCCGGGGCAACCAACCTGGTGACCGGCATTGCCAATGCTTACCTCGATTCTTCGCCGATGGTAGCCATCACCGGTCAGGTAGCCAGACCTTTTATTGGCAAGGATGCCTTCCAGGAGGTGGACATCACCGGTATCACTCTACCCATTACCAAGCATAACTACCTTGCCCTTGACGCCGCTTCATTAGCCAGAACGGTGAAGGAGGCGTTTTACCTGGCAAGGAGTGGCCGACCGGGGCCGGTGCTGATTGATGTGCCACGAGATGTTTTTATCGAAGAGGCGGAATTTCACTACCCGGACAAAATAAACCTGCCCGGTTACAAGCCAACGCTCCAGGGTCACCCAACACAGATTAAGAAGGCCGCCAAGCTCATCAATGAAGCCCGCCAGCCGGCCATCATCGCCGGTAGGGGAGTAATTCTCTCCAGAGCCTATACCGAGCTTAAGCAGTTGGCTGAGACGGCCCAAATACCGGTGATTACCACTTTATTGGGTATCGGCTGCTTCCCTGAGAGCCACATTCTAAGTTTCGGGATGCTGGGGATGCACGGTATGGCTTACGCTAATATGGCCGTCAGTGCTGCCGATGTCATTGTGGCGATCGGGATGCGGTTCGATGATAGAGCTACAGCCAGCGTGAGCGGCTTCGCGCCTCACGCCCGTATTATCCATATTGACATAGACCCGGCGGAAATTGGTAAAAACGTGCCTGTGGATGTACCTATCGTCGGCGATATAAAAGTTGTCCTTAACGAATTAAACAAGCAGATTACTCTTACCAAGCATATTGATTGGCTGGGACAGCTCAATGATTGGCAGAAAAAACACCCGTCAACGGCCATCAGAGACAGTCAAGGACTCCTGCCCCAGTTTGTTGTCCGTAAGATATATGAGGTGACCAAAGGTGAGGCGACGATTGTCACCGGGGTAGGGCAGAACCAGATGTGGGCGGCGCAACACTACTGCTATGATAAGCCCAATAGCCTAATCTCCTCAGGCGGCTTGGGGACGATGGGTTTTGGCTTACCCGCCGCTATCGGGGTTAAGATAGGCTGCCCGGATAACATCGTCTGGTGCATAGACGGGGATGGCAGTTTTCAAATGACTCTCCAGGAGCTGGCGACCATAACTCAGGAAAAAGCCGCCGTGAAGATAGCCATTATCGATAATGGCTATCTGGGAATGGTACGACAATGGCAGGAACTCTTCTATGGGAAGCGCTATGTCGCCACACCACTGAGTGGTCCAGACTACGTTAAGGTCGCTGAGGCATACGGGATTCCGGGGCTAAGAGTCAAACATAAAGAGGAGGTCGTCCCGGCTATCGAGCAGGCGATGGCCGAGCCGGGTCCCTTCCTGATTGACTTCGTCGTGGAACCTGAAGAGAATGTTTACCCCATGGTGCGGCCGGGGGCAGCCCTGTCCGAACTGATAGAAGACCCCGCTGCCAGGGCACAGGTCCTCTCCGATTCGGCCAAGCTGCCAGCGAGTAATATCTCAGCCTAGAAAAGAGGTGATAGTATGGCCACGACAAAGCACACCTTAGTTGCTCTCGTCGAAGATAAGCCGGGAGTACTTAACCGGATGGCAAGCCTTTTCCGCAGGCGTAGCTTCAATATTGAGAGTATTGCCGTAGGACACAGTGAAATACCTCATTTATCACGCATGACTATCGTCGTTGATGGGGCAACCACTATGGTCGAGCAGGTCAGGAAACAATTGGATAAGGTCATTGACGTCGTCAGGGTCTCTGATATCAGCGGAGATGACATTATTGCCCGGGAATTAGCCCTGATCAAAGTAAGAACCACCCCTTCTACCCGCAGCGAGATTATGCAGATTGTGGATATATTCCGGGCAAATATAGTAGACGTTGGTTCTGATTCGGTAACGGTTGAGGTTACCGGGGATGAAGATAAAATCAATTCCCTATTCAATTTACTTCGTGGCTTTGGTATCAACGAATTAGCCCGGACGGGGCGTATCGCCATGAGCCGGGGGGGCTCCAGCCCGTTACAGGTGGAGAAGGAATCAGCCAGCACTCGCCGCCGAAAGCAAAAAGGATAAATGTTGATTTTCTCCAGGATACCATGTAATGTATTAACGAATCTACAAGCGGAGGTAGGAAGATGTTCAAGAGGATGCTCGTACCACTGGATGGTTCAAAGCTTGCCGAAGTGGTCTTCACCTACGCCAAAGAACTTGCCGGGAGACTTGATATAGAAGTAATTTTGCTTTACGTCGGTATCCCGACACTAAACGACTTTGTTCCGATGCACCACGCCTATATCGAGCGGGCGGCTGAGATTGTGAGGCGCCGGGCACAACAGGTTCAGAAAAAGACGGGCATCAAGCCCGGGAGCAAGCCCATAAAAGCACGTGGTGAAATAGCCGAGGGCTACCCCGCCGAGGAAATTCTCCGCTACGCTGATAAGAACAAAGTCGACCTGCTCCTCATGGCTACCCATGGCCGTTCTGGACTGAAACGCTGGGTGCTGGGCAATGTGGCTGACAAAGTGCTGCGGGCATCGAAGATTCCCGTTTTGCTGGTGCGCACCGGGATTCCCGAGGAGACTGTTTATGATAAATGGCCACAGACAACGTTACTGGTGCCGCTGGATGGCTCAGAAATGGCGGAATCGGTACTTCCTCACGTCGAAGCGCTGGCCAAACAACGGAGTACCAAGCCAATAAACGTGACCCTGCTCAGGGTCTGCGAACCGCCAACTACCCCGGCTTATTATGCTCCTGAGCTTTCCGAGGTACCTTTAAACTGGGGAGAGTATATGGAGCAGGAAATAGCCAGGTGTAAACAGGCATCTGCGGAGTACCTGGCACGGATAGAGAAGCAGTTTAAGGATAAAAGCATCAGCGTGCACTCAGAGGTGCTGGTAGGTAAAGCCTCCGATAAGATAGTCGACTATGTACAGAAAAATCCTTTTAATCTAGTTATCATGACAAGCCACGGGCGCTCCGGTCTCAAGCGGTGGGTCTATGGTAGTGTCGCCGAGAACATCCTGCAAGGAGTCTCGAGCCCGGTACTTCTGGTAAAGCCTCAATAATCGGTTCGGCAATAAATAAGGGGGAATGACGATGGCAACAATATATTATGACAGTGATTGTAACTTGAAATTGCTTGAAGACAAAGTAATCGGCATTATCGGTTATGGCAGCCAAGGGCATGCCCATGCCCAGAACCTCAAGGATAGTGATTGCCAGGTGATAGTGGGCTTGACAAAGGATAGTAAAAGTCGGAGTAAGGCTCAGAGCGATGGTTTCAGAGTCCTGACCGCAGCTGAGGTGGCTAAAGAAGCCGATATCATCATGATGCTGGCGCCCGACCAGTCGCAGCGGGAAATATATTATCAATCTATCGAAAAGGGACTGACTAAAGGGAATACACTGATGTTTGCTCATGGTTTTAACATCCATTACGGGCAGATTAGTCCACCACCCGGCATTGATGTCACCATGATAGCTCCCAAGTGTCCCGGTCACATGTTACGGCAGCTTTACACTGAAGGTATCGGACCACCGGCACTGGTGGCTATTCATCAGGATGCCTCAGGTAAGGCACAAGAGACAGCCCTGGCTTATGCCAAGGGCATCGGTTGTAGCCGCGCCGGGATAATTGAGACCACTTTTGCTGAAGAGACGGAGACCGACCTCTTCGGTGAGCAGACGGTGCTCTGCGGCGGAGTTACCTCTCTGATAAAGGCTGGCTTTGAGACGCTGGTTGAAGCCGGCTATCAGCCAGAAATAGCCTACTTTGAAATCCTTCATGAGCTCAAGCTTATCGTTGACCTGATTAACCGGGGTGGCTTGAGCTATATGCGCTACTCCGTCAGTGATACCGCTGAGTATGGCGACTACACTCGGGGACCACGGGTTATCGATGATATGGTCAAAGAGGAGATGGAGCAAATCCTGGCTGAAATTCAGGACGGTAGCTTTGCCAAAGAATGGATACTGGAAAATCAGGCGGGGCGCCCGGTCTTTAACGCACTGAAGCGCATAGAATCCGAACACCTCATTGAGGAGGTCGGCGCTGAACTAAGGGAGATGATGCCCTGGTTGAAGAAGTAACCTCACCCCCTTAGTGAGGCTGTCCGAAAATTGTTATTCCGTGCTTGACATGGAATCCAGGCAGGGCAGTAACGCTGGATTCCCGCTTTCGCGGGAATGACAGAATGGAATAGACTTGGGACAGTGTTTTCGGACAGCCTCAGAGAAGAAAAGAGGGGCTAACGCCCCTCTTAGACGCTCCTAAAAGTAAGGAGAGTCAAAGAGGCAAAGCCCTCACCATCCCATAGGGCGTAAAGAAGGACTTCGTCCCTCTGACAAAACCCCCCTTGTAAACGGGAGTGAAGAAGGAGAGTTAAAGAGAGGCGAAGCCTCTCTAAATAAATATCCCCCCTCCCTTAGTAAGGGAAGGGGGTCAGGGGGATGGGTCAACATTAAGGGAAAGTAAGTAGTAAATAATATATTTGGTATATAAAATGCCTGAACGTGTAAACATGCAGTACAACAAGATTTTCTTTTCTGGGAGAACGAAACTCATCCTTACCAGCCCCTCTCCTTACCTTACGGAGAGGGGAAGAACCTGTTTGACTCTAAAATATTTCTCCCAGGGAGGAAACTATGGATAAAGTAATAATCTTTGATACGACATTAAGAGATGGAGAGCAGGCCGCCGGGGGTTCGCTCAACATTCAGGAAAAGCTGGAAATAGCCCGGCAACTGGAAAGACTCGGGGTAGATATTATCGAGGCTGGTTTTCCGGTAACCTCGCCGGGCGATTTTGAGGCGGTAAGGCTCATTGCTAAGGAGGTTCGTAGCCCGGTAATCTGCGTTCTAACCCACGCCGTGATTGAAGCCATCGACCAGAGCTGGCAGGCAGTCAAAAAGGCTGAGCGACCGCGCATCCATATAGTTCTCTCTTCTTCTGATATACACCTCTTCTACCAATTAAAGAAGAGCCGTCAGGAAATATTAGAGATGTCCTGCGATGCGGTGGCGCGCGCTAAGAAATACTGCGCTGACGTGGAATTTTCCCCGATGGATGCCAGCCGCACCGAGCCTGAGTATATCCATCAGATATTGAAGGCAGTTATTGAGGCTGGAGCCACGACGGTCAATATCCCTGATACCGTAGGCTACGCTACCCCCGATGAGTTCGGTGGCCTTATTGAGGGAATCTTCAAGAATGTGCCCAATATTAAGCGGGCCGTAGTTAGTGTTCATTGCCATAATGACCTGGGGTTAGCCGTAGCTAACAGCCTGGAAGCGCTCAAGCGGGGGGCAAGACAGGTGGAAGGCACCATTAACGGCATCGGGGAAAGGGCCGGTAATGCCTCGCTCGAGGAGATTATCATGGCTATCAAGACCCGCCAGAACTTTTTTAACCTGACGACCAGTATCGATACCACGCAAATTTACAGAACCAGCCGACTGGTCAGTGAGCTAACCGGCTTTGCCATTCAGCCGAATAAGGCGATTGTTGGCGCCAACGCCTTCCGTCATTCGTCAGGTCTTCATATCGATGGTGTCATCAAGATGCCGGGAACCTTTGAAATAATGGACCCCAAATCGGTAGGCATTCCCTCCAGCAGCCTGGTACTGGGGAAGACCAGTGGACGACATGCCTTTCAGGAACGGCTGGCAGAACTGGGCTACAGTTTATCCCACGAAAACTTTGACCAAGCCTTCTCCGCCTTTAAGGAGCTGGCTGATAAAAAGAAGGAAATTACCGATAAGGATATCGAGTCCATTATTGCCCAGGAGCTACGTACTGTCTCAGAAGTCTATCATCTTGACCGCATCCAGGTAACCTGCGGGGATAGGGGTATTCCCACCGCCGCCGTCAGGCTGACCGCTCCTGATGGCCGGGTCCTGACCGATGCCGCCCTCGGCACAGGCCCGGTTGATGCTGTCTACCAGGCAATTAACCGTCTGGTGGCAGTTCCCAATAAACTCACTGAATTCACGGTAAAATCAGTCACTGAAGGTATTGATGCCATCGGTGAGGTGCTGATAAGGATAGAGAGCGGGGGTATAACCTATACCGGGCGGGGTGCCGATACGGACATCATTGTCGCCAGCGCCAAAGCCTATATGAATGCCCTTAATCGGTTGCTGGCGGCTAAGAAAGCAACCGGATAGCTTCTGAGCCAGTATTGAAATGCCAACCGATTGGGCTGTTCCTTCCCCATCCCCATTTCGATAGAATCCTATCTGGTGCTAATTCATGACTCGTTGAATAAGGAGAAACTACGGTGACTTTAATTGAGAAGATACTGGCGGCCCACACTGCTCGAAAAAAGGTAAGCCCGGGCGAATTCGCCAATATCCGGGTTGACCTGATTTTAGCCAATGACATTACCGCCCCGATTGCCATCAGAGAGTTCCAGCGAATCGGGGTAGGTAAGGTCTTCGACCCGGCAAAAATAGTGATGGTAGCCGACCACTTTGTGCCCAATAAGGACATTATTTCGGCGGAGCAGGCGAAACTGATGCGCGACTTTTGTTCCCGACGGGAGATACGGCACTTTGATGTCGGGCAGATGGGCATCGAGCACGTGCTGTTACCCGAGCAGGGACTGGTCTTACCCGGAGATGTCGTTATCGGGGCTGATTCCCATACCTGCACCTACGGCGCTCTGGGCGCTTTTGCTACCGGTATGGGGTCAACCGATATCGCCGCCGCGATGGCTACCGGTGACATCTGGATGAAGGTGCCAGCCACCATCAAGCTAGTTTATCACGGCACCTTGGGGAAATGGGTTGGGGGCAAGGACCTAATCCTCTATACCATCGGCAGTATTGGCGTCGATGGCGCTCTTTATGCCGCCATGGAATTCAGCGGTGAGGCAATCGACGCTCTTTCCATGGATGGGCGGTTTACCATGGCTAATATGGCGATTGAAGCCGGGGCTAAAGCCGGCATCTTCAGGGTAGATGACAAGACTTTAGATTATGTCAAGTCCCGGGCAAAACGCCCCTACACCGTCTACGAAGCGGATGACGATGCCGAGTATGCCAGCGTCATTGAGTATGATGTTTCCGCTATTGAGCCTCAGGTTGCCCTACCCCACTCGCCCGCCAACACCAGACCGGTCAGCCAGGTCAGTGATGTCGCCATCGACCAGGCGGTCATCGGTAGCTGCACCAATGGTCGCCTGGAAGATTTACGGCTGGCAGCACGGGTATTAAAAGGGAGAAAGGTACACCCCAGAGTACGTTGCATTGTTCTCCCCGGCACCCAGCAGGTCTACCTTGACGCCTTGAAAGAAGGGCTGATAGAAATCTTTATCCGGGCTGGAGCCGCCGTGAGCACGCCGACCTGTGGCCCCTGTCTCGGCGGTCACATGGGAGTCCTCGCCGAGGGCGAGCGTTGCGTCTCCACCACCAACCGTAACTTTGTCGGCCGCATGGGCAGCCCCAAATCAGAGGTCTATCTGGCTAACCCGGCCGTGGCCGCCGCCAGCGCCGTAACCGGCAGGATTACCAGCCCGGAAGAGATTTTAATTAAGCCAAAAGCCACAAAAAGTAAAGGACTGTGAGAAGGCGCTGGTGGAGGTGTGAAGACGAGTGTTTCTAAATGGAAAAGAGGAGGGTGCTCCTAGATGGCAGACATGATTTTCGAGTTAACAGGAGAGCACTTCAGGAGACGATACCTGCTTTATGTGGTCGAACTGTCACACGGTGACGATAAGTATTTCTATGTGGGGCAGACTGGAGACAGGAAGTTTCAGACTGCAAGGCCTGCTTTCCCAAGGCTAGCTGCTCATTTTGGGGATCAAGCACGCAGTACACAGAACCAAATATACCAATACGTGGCGCGAGACATTCTGGGGTTTAGCAATCAGGTAGGTTTCAACGATAAATCTAAGCAGGCGGTTGAAGACTACTTGGTGGGCAGTAACGTGCGAATGTATGTCTATTTTGTGGGACTCTTCGACTCGACGATTAAACTTGAAGAGCATGCAGAAAATCGGAGAAAAGTTGAGGAACTAGAAAAACATGTTATAGATACTTTTCACAGGAACGGCAAAAGACTTATGAATAAGAAACGAGCCTTGTCGTCTATTGATTGCCCCTATCCCGAAATTCTAAAATTGGTGGCTAGAGATTTGGAACTTCACATTTGATAATGAAGAAGCCTATTACATTGAAGGACATGGTGCGCAAATGGAGTATAGAAATCAAAAGGGGCTTCGCCTCTTTAAAAACTCTCTTCCCTCTCCCCTTGACAAGGGGAGAGGGATAAAGGGTAAGGGATTTTAAATCCCCCTTACTCCCCCTTTACCAAAGGGGGAAATTGAGCAGAGGTGAGAGGTTGAAACAGGCAAAGCTAAAGGAGTAGTGTTATGCGTAAATACTTAGTCATTTTTGAACAGGCTGGTGATAATTACTCCGCCTACCCTCCAAACATACCGGGCTGTATCGCCACTGGAGCTACTCGTGATGAGGTGGAGAAGAGCATTAGAGAGGCTATCGTTTTTCATATTGAAGGGCTTATAGAGGATGGCTTAAGCAGAGAATAGCACCTAAGCTGTCATTCTGGCGAAAGCCAGAATCCATAAGGGGTCGATTGAAGAATTACTATGTGTATATACTGGCAAGCAAACGCAATGGAACACTTTATATAGGCGTTACCAACGACCTTACAAGGAGAGTCTACGAACACAAGAATAATTTCGTTGAAGGCTTTACAAAGAAATACAGTGTTCATCTGCTCGTATATTACGAACAATATGACAAGGTAGAATCGGCCATTCAACGCGAAAAGCGATTGAAGTTTTGGCATAGAAAATGGAAAATCAGATTGATTGAAGAGACAAACCCGGAGTGGCAAGACCTGTACGATGAGATAATACGGTCTGGATTCCAGCCTTCGCTGGAATGACATTATTAAATGGCATCGACGTTAGGGGATTAAAAGGGGCTTCGCCCCTTTAAGAAATTCTCTTCCCTCTCCCCTTACATAAGGGGAGAGGGATAAAGGGTGAGGGGTTTCATAAATCTTAAAGGAGACTTTTTCATGCTAAAAGGCAAGGTTCATAAATATGGGGCTAATGTTGATACGGATGTCATTATACCGGCTCGCTATCTTAATTTGTCGGAGCCGGCGGAGCTAGCCGAGCACTGCATGGAGGATATCGACGCCGAGTTTTTGTCCCGGGTTGAACCAGGTGACATCATGGTAGCCACGACCAACTTCGGCTGCGGCTCTTCACGTGAGCACGCCCCGCTGGCTATCAAGGCATCTGGCATATCCTGTATAATAGCGAAAAGCTTTGCCCGTATCTTCTTCCGTAATGCCATCAATATCGGCTTGCCCTTGCTTGAATGCGAGGAAGCGGTAGATAACATCGAGACTGGCGATTTGGTGGAGGTCGATTTGGCAAAAGGCAGCATTAAAAATCTGAATAGCGGCCGGGTGTTTACCGCCAAGCCCTACCCCGATTTTATGGCGGAGCTTATTGCCGCCGGCGGGCTGATTGAGCATACCAAGAAGAGATTAGGGGTGAAATAACCTCACCCCCTTAATGAGGCTGTCCCAAAATTGTCATTCCCGACCTGATCGGGAATCCAAATTAACAGTGACAGCTTTGAATACTGGATTCCCGCTTTCGCGGGAATGACATAATCACTCAATAGATGATGTTTTCGGACAGCCTCAAGTAAATGTAGAAAAAGGGGCTAACGCCCCTCTTAGACTCCCCAGAGGTCGTTCCCGTAGAGTATTAAAGGGGATAGGGTTAACAGATTAAGGAGGAACAGCGTGAAATTCGAACTGGCAGTGCTACCCGGCGATGGTATCGGCGTTGATGTTACCACCGAAGCTGTCAAGGTATTACAGGCAACGGGCGAAAGATTCGGGCACACATTTAACCGGCACCACGGGTTGGTTGGCGGTATCGCCATCGACCAGACGGGAGAGGCCCTGCCCAAAGAGACGTTGAAAATGTGCCGCGGCGCTCAGGCGGTCCTGCTTGGTGCCGTCGGCGGTCCCAAGTGGGACGACCCCAGAGCCAGGGTACGCCCGGAAGATGGCCTGCTGGCACTGCGCAAGGGACTAGGGCTATTCGCCAATCTACGCCCGGTAAAAGTTTTCCCGATGCTGACTAACTCCAGCAACCTGAAACCAGAGATTATCGAAGGGGTAGATTTCATCTTTGTCCGCGAGCTTACCGGCGGTCTCTACTTCGGCAAACCCAAGAGACAGTGGCAGACGTCCCGGGGGCGGCGGGCGGTCGATTCAATGGCCTACTCCGAGCAAGAAATCGAGCGTATCGTCAGAGTCGGCTTTGAACTGGCGCGCGGTCGGCAGAAAAAACTGGTCTCAGTGGATAAAGCCAACGTGCTCGAGTCCTCCCGACTGTGGCGTCAGGTGGCTATGGAGGTGGCCGAGGAATACCCTGATATCGAATTGGAGCACATGCTGGTCGATGCCTGCGCCATGCGGCTAATTCAGAATCCCAGGTATCTGGATGTCGTTGTTACCGAAAATACCTTTGGTGACATTCTGACCGATGAGGCATCGATGCTGGCCGGCTCTATGGGAATGCTGCCCTCAGCCAGCCTAGCTGGGGCGCCACGGGAGGGGACGAGTACATTTGGTCTGTATGAACCCATTCACGGCAGTGCTCCCCGCCGTGCCGGACTGAATATGGCTAACCCGATAGCTGCCATTCTCAGCGTCGCCATGATGCTGCGCTACTCCCTTAGCTTAACCAAGGAAGCGCAGACGATTGAGGCGGCTGTTGAGCAGAGCCTAAACGAGGGCTACCGCACCTATGATATAATGAGTGAAGACAAGACCAAGCTGGGAACAAAGGAAATGGGAGATTTAATTGCCGGGAAGGTAGGAGGCCAATAATTGTCATCAGTCCAGCTTTATGATACGACGCTGCGGGATGGGGCGCAGAGAGAGGGCGTCTCCTTCTCCGTGGTTGACAAGCTAAATATTGCTCAGAAACTCGATGAACTGGGTATCCACTTTATCGAAGGCGGCTGGCCCGGCTCTAATCCCAGGGACGCCGAGTTCTTCGAAAAGGTGCGCACTCTACCTCTCTCCAAGGCACAAATAGCCGTCTTCGGCAGCACACGGCGACCCAAGATAAAGGCAGAAGAGGACAATAACCTGGTTATGCTGGTCAATGCCGGCGTAAAAGTAGCTACCATTGTCGGCAAAAGCTCCGCTGCGCAGGTTATCCAGGTATTAGAAACCACCCTTGAGGAAAATTTGAAGATGATTGCTGATTCAGTTAGCTACCTGAGAGGCCATGGGCTGGCTGTTTTCTATGATGCAGAGCACTTCTTTGACGGTTACAAGAGCAACCCGCAGTATAGCCTGCGGACACTGGTGGTGGCGGCTGAAGCCGGGGCTAGCTGTCTGGTGCTGTGCGATACCAATGGCGGTGCTTTGCCGGAAGCGGTCGGCGAGGCCGTCCGGGCAGCCGTGAAATCAACCTCGTTACCGGTCGGCATCCACGCTCATGATGATAGTGGTCTGGCGGTGGCTAATACCCTGGCCGCGGTTAATGGTGGAGCAACCCAGATTCAGGGTACCATCAATGGCTATGGTGAGCGCTGCGGCAACGCTAACCTTTGCTCCATTATCCCCAACCTGAAACTCAAAATGGGGATTGATTGTGTTTCAGATGAACAACTGGCTAAATTAACCGAGGTAGCACGCTATGTCAGTGAGGCTGCCAATCTGGCGCCTGACCCCTTCTTACCATATGTCGGTCTGAGCGCTTTCAGCCACAAAGCCGGCTATCATGTTGCCGGCATGAGCAAATGGGCCGATGCTTACCAGCACATCGACCCGAAGCTGGTGGGCAGTAAACTTAGAGTGGTAGTATCTGACTTATCCGGCAAGCGAAATATCGTCTACAAGGCAAGAGAGATGGGGATAGACCTTTCCTCTCGAGCCAAAGAGACACAAAAGCTGCTGGAACAGATTAAACTGCTGGAGAGTCGCGGCTTCCAGTACGAGAATGCCGAAGCCTCTTTTGAACTGCTACTCCACCGGGCAAAACCCGATTACCAGGCACCATTTGAGCTAGTTGATTTCATGGTGGTGGTCGAGACAAGACGGCGCCTGCCTACCCGAAAAAGCCTGGAGGAGACGCTGGCTGAGGCAATGATAAAGGTGAGAGTAGGTAACGAAGTCATACATACTGCGGCTGAGGGTAATGGCCCGGTCAACGCCCTGGACCAGGCACTACGCAAGGCACTGCTCCAGTTCTACCCCAGCTTAGCCGCCGTCAAGCTGATTGACTATAAGGTGCGCATTCTTGAAGAAAGTATTGGCACCGAGTCCCAGGTTCGTGTTCTGATTGAGTCCAGCGATGGGGTTGAAAAGTGGACAACAGTCGGCAGCTCCCCCAATATCATCGAGGCAAGCTGGCTGGCACTGACTGACAGTCTGGAATACTGGCTGCTGAAGCAGAAAGAAGCCAAGCCTTGACAGCTCTATGTTTCGGATATATAATTGCTGTCACTCTAGTATGGAGGTGACATAAGATGAGTTATCCAGTAACTTTGGCAGTTGAGTATCCGGAACGACTTTCTCGCGGCTGGGTGATACTGAAGGTGCTCTTCGATTGGCTCTATGTCGGCGTTCCTCATGGAATTATACTCGGGCTATATGGAATCGCCGTCGGCATCGTAACCTTTATCGCTTTCTGGGTTATTCTGTTCACTGGGAAATACCCCAGGGGTATGTTTGATTTTGTTGTCGGCTATATGCGTTGGACTAACAACGTCATCGCTTATCAATCCCTCTTGCGGGATGAATATCCGCCTTTTAGCGGGAGTGAATAGCAATAGCAACTAAGTGGCGAGTTCTGGCTTTCTTGATAGCAGCCAGTGGGGGGCTTCTTGGGGTGTTGGGTGCCATAATCCAGGAACTGTCACAGGACTCCGTTCTGGTTACTTTTATCGCTGCCCCTATGATTGAGGAGATTATGAAACCGGCCGGGGTTTATTTGCTGCTGGTGCGCTGGCCGCACCTACTCACCAGCCGGATACATACCGCCTGCTTAGCTGCCCTGGGTGGTCTTTCCTTCGCCGTGGTGGAAAACATCCTCTATTTACAGGTCTATTTCCCTGAGCATACCCAGGCTTTAGTGGTGTTTCGCTATAGCGCTGGTCTCACCATGCACGTGGTCTCTAGTTTCATCGTGGGCTTTGGTATCAACCAAAAACTACTAGCTTCGGTTAGGGGAGAGATTCCTCTGCTGAAAGGCAATAAGAAGTTTTTCGTTATTCCGATGATACTCCACAGTCTATTTAATATAACAGTTATGCTATTTGGCACTAACTGACAGCCTGGAATACTGGCTGCTGAAACAAAAAGCAAGTAATGCGCCAGCCAGAAGCTGAGAACTTTTGAGAAAAATCAGGTGGGGCTTGACAACCCAAAAGGCTTATGCTAGACTTCGCCATCATACATCATAGATGTACCAGGTAACAAAATAAAAGGGAGGTGACTAGCTCATGGGCAAAACTTGGGGAATGGTCAGTTTTATCCTCTTTATCCTGGGTTTAGTACTAGCTGTCATTGGAGGTTTCACAGCTCCGGCAAATCCCATCGTTAGCGCGGTCTTGGTAATCGTCGGTATTATAATCGGTGTTAGCCATATCAAGGACAAGGAAATCAGCACCTTACTGCTGGCTACCATCGCTCTCTTGGCAATGCCAGCTGCCTTCAGTTCTATCACCGCTCTGGGGCTAGGTCAAGCAGTTACCAGCGTACTTGTGAACTTTGCTGCTCTGGTGTCACCGGTAGCCCTTATCGCTGCAGGAAAGGCGCTGATAAATATAGGCCTCCAAAAGTAAAGATAATAAAGAACAGCCTTAAATCAAATCAGAAGACAAACCCTACCTAGTGTCCTGTCAGGCTAATCATTGACACCTTTCCCATTGTCATTCCGGACTTGTTCCGGAATCCAGGTGGGGTGGTACGGCTGGATTCCCGCTTTCGCGGGAATGACACATTACTTACCTGACACACTCCTAGTCCGGGATATAGGCGGCGCGGTTTTGCGGGGTCTCCCACACCTCGATGCGGACGATCTTCGCCGGTAGATCGCTAAACCTGGATTTCAGCTCCCCGTAAATCGTCGTGGCGATGTTCTCGGAAGAAGGATTGATCGCGTCAAACGGGGGAATATCGTTCAGGCATGAATGGTCGAAACGGGAGACAATTTCTCCCACCTGCTTCTTCAACACCGTGAAATCGTAAGAGATGCCGATTTCGTTCAACGCCGCCGCCTGAAGCGTGACAAATACCTGGAAGCGGTGTCCGTGAAGGGCTTCACACTTGCCGTCATAGCCACGCAGGTAATGGGCGGCGTCAAAATGCTGCTCGATGGTTATCTCGTACACGCGTCCTCCTATTTTCCCACCTTGACCACGCCATGAGGATCATTGAGCTCGGCGAGCAACTGCCTGACCGTCTTGCACTTGACCGGGTGAATGAAATCGGGCGCTATTTCAGCCAGGGGGACCATCACGAACGCCCGCTCCTCAAGCCGGACGTGGGGGATGATAAGTCCATCCATCTTGACCACCTGCTCACCGTAAAAAAGGATGTCGATGTCAATGGGACGGGGAGATCCAGAGGGTCCAGTCC
>JACQGQ010000081.1 GCA_016199495.1 Chloroflexota bacterium | reverse complement strand
CGAGGGGATAGTCCCCCTGAAACTCTCTATCGAATAAGCCGCCTTTTTCCAGCTTTCTTTCCAATCTCGTCCCCTTCCCTTTTTCCACTAACTTTTATTATCAGGTAATGGGCGGGGTTGCAATCTGTGGCTGGGGCGAGTAAACTTATCCCAGACCGATGAAGATTGTGCGTTTTAGGGCTGACAATAAAGTTAAATACGGGATACTGGCGGGCGAGTCGATTCAAGCGATTGAGGGCAAGCCTTTCCGCAATCTTAAACCGGCTGACAGCCGCTACCGGTTGAGCGAGGTTAAGCTCCTGTCTCCCTGTACGCCGTCAAAAATAGTGGCTTTGGGATTTAACTATCGCAGTCACGTTGAAGAAATTAATACCCGTGTGCCTGATGTTCCCCTCATTTTTCTGAAACCGTCAACGGCAGTGATAGGGCCTGAGGATAACATCGTTTATCCCCCGTCCTCGACCAGAGTTGATTACGAGGGTGAGCTGGGGGTGGTGATAAAGAAATCGGCCTGGCGAGTGCCCGTCGAAAACACCGCCGACTATGTGCTGGGCTACACCTGCTTTAATGATGTGACCGCGCGCGACCTTCAGACCAGGGATAAACAGTGGACTAGGGGCAAGAGTTTTGATACCTTCGCCGCTGTTGGCCCCTGTATTGAAACCGAGCTTGACCTGGGGAATGTTGTTGTGGAAACCTATCTCAATGGCGAGCTCAAGCAGAGAGCTAATACCAACGACCTCATCTTTGCTGTCCCGCAACTGGTGAGCTTTATCTCCGAGGTAATGACTCTCCTGCCGGGTGATATTATCGCTACCGGTACCACCAGCGGTATTGGTCCGATGTCTCCCGGCGATACGGTCGAGGTAAGGATAGCGCCGATAGGCACGCTGAGAAACTATGTCATCAAAGATGCCGGATAAGGCATCAGCTTTATTTAATAATAGATACCAAGGAGGGAGTAACGATGAAGGTAGGCGCAGTACATCATAGATTGGCTTATTTAGCCGCGGCACTGTCAGCCCTCAGCGTGATTCTGGCTATTATCTCCCGGTTCACCGGGGCAACCATAGTCGTCACGCAAAACTCATATATGACCTTTGCCACCGTCGCCATCCTGTTCGCCATCTATTTCCTGGTGGAAGGGGCGGTATACGCCGCTAAAAAGGGATAAGTAGCATCCTTATCCCTTCCTTGCCTTCTCTGTCTGGTTGTGCTCGAGCCAGGGTTCATCGGACTCTGCCGGCTACCCGGCGCACTCTTCCGGGAGAAGCTACCCAGAAGCTGGCGCCGGCGAAGCTGATGGCGATGATAGCCGCGATAAAGGCTGTGGTGTAGCTCCCGGTGGTATCAAAGATGTAGCCACCAAGCCAGGGGCCCAGGGTCGCCCCTATTCCCCAGCCAGTGTCAGCCGAGCCAAGGATGCTGCCAAAGTGTCTACCGTGAAATAGGTCAGCCGTTGCGGCGGCATAGGTGGGGGCGTTGCTGCCGGCAAATAAGCCGAAGCAGATGACATAAACATATAACATCCAGGCATCAGAGGTATCTTTAGCCAGAATCAGCATCAGTATCGACAGGACAATTCCGAGGCTGCCGATGGTGTAGGTCAGCTCTCGGCCTAATCTATCGGAAAGGAGGCCGCCGAAGCGACCAATCATGCTCATCACGGCAAAGATGACGAACAGGGAAGCCGCGAAGGTGGCCGTGAAGCCGATGTCTACCATAAAAGCTACCTGGTGCGTGAACAGGATATTGAAGGCGGTTGACAGGCCGAGCATTATGCCAAATATCGCCCAAAAACGATAGGTTCTCAGCGCCCGGGACAACGTCCAGTCCGTGGTGGCCCATTCTTTATCGATAATGAGACTGTCCTCCCGGTTTAGCGCCGTTGCCTCTTTATCTTGGTCACCGTCCAAGCCATCGAGCGTCAGTCTCATATCCTGTGGCCGATTTCGTAGCAATTGGGACAGGGGCACAATACTGGCCGGGACGATACCTGCCAGCACTAAAAAAGCATTGCGCCAGCCCAGGTTTGAGATAAGGAGTTGAACCAGTGGCGCCAGTAGAATGGCTCCCTGAATCCCGGCGGTAGAGAGACCAACCGCCGTCGCTCGCCACTTAACAAACCAATTTGACGCCAGGGCAACGATGGGAGAAAAACCGATTAGCGCCAGCCCCAGGGCGACAATAACGCCAAAGAAAAGGTAGAATTGCCATATTTCCTGTGCCTGGCTGGTGCCGAGGGCGCCAATGCCGATAAGTAGCGCCGCCACCGGGAATGTCTTCCTCGGCCCGAATCTATCGAATAAAGTACCGGCTATCGGGGCACTGATTCCGTAAATTATCCCGCTGACGGATACGATTGTCGCCGTGCCGGCTCTACTCCAGCCGAATT
>JACQGQ010000078.1 GCA_016199495.1 Chloroflexota bacterium | reverse complement strand
TAACTTCAAGCACAGCCTGGGGATAGGACTAGCCCTGCTCCTTCCTTTCCTGACAGCGATGGTAATCTTCCCCTGGATATTTAACCTGTTGCTGCCTACAGCCAAGGACCTGCTTATTCCACAGCCGGCTACGGAATATGTCCAGTTACCACGGGTGATACAGACCTATGGTTATCTTCCCATCGCGTTCTGTCTCCTGGGTACTTTCATGCTGGCGCTAAGGGGGGGCAAGAAAAACTACGGCTTAATACTGGGCTTACTGGCTTTGCTGCTGATGCTGGCTACCTTTTATACCTTCCACTACGGAGTGTCCATAATGTATGAGCGCGGGCTGATGTTCATGATGCTGATGGTGAGCATCGTTGCCGGGGCTGGACTGGCCGAAATAAAGAACCTCAAGCTGCCCGCCCGGCTCGGCGCCTGGCTCAAGCTGCCCGCCCGGCTCGGCGCCTGGCTCAAGGTACCGCTCGCCAGCCAAAATATCGGCAAATTATTGTCCCTGGCCCTTATTGGTATAGTGCTAGCCAGCAGTATCCCGGCTCGCCTGAATACTCTCTACTACCACATGATTGATAGAGAGGATTATCAAGCATTTGCCTGGATTAAGGAAAACGTCAACGATAGTTATGAAAAGGCAATACTAGACCCATGGAAGGCAACCGCCTTTAGCGCCATCACCGGCAAAGATATTTATACCCGGATACACATGGCGCCCACGGCCACAGACAATGAAGCTTATGCCTTCATCAGGAGCGGCAGCGGCAACACCACCTTCCTCAGGGGAAATGGGATTTCCCTCATTTATACCCGCGTTTTTGATGGTAGGCAGAATATTGAGTATGGCAGTGATAACCCCGACCTTGAGGAGGTAGCCAGGAATATCTACTTGCTCAAAGAAGCTGAGGCGGGAGAGTGATTGATTAACCTTTTGTCCAGAATAGCGCCTGATGTCCATAGAAAGACCCGATTATTCATCTACGATATTGCCCGGTGTCCATAAAAAGGCTTGACTTTTTAGTCAACATGTGGTAGAGTTCAGAAAAGGGTTGGTAACAAAGTTTGACTTCTTAGTCAACATACTGTAGGCTTTGTTCCAAAGTCGGTTTTTATCAGGGCTAAGGGGTAAGTATGGCAACCCAGGAATTCGGGGCAAGATTAAAAGAGTTACGCAAGCAGATTGGCCTGAGCCAGAGAGAGCTAGCCGATGAAGTTGGGATTAACTTTACCTATCTGAGTAAGATTGAAAACGGGGTAATGCCTCCGCCCAGTGATAAGGTAATACTGAGGCTGGTGAAGGCCTTAAAGGCTGATAAGGATGAGCTATTAACCCTGGCTGGCAGAATACCGGATGACATCGCCCAGATATTGAAAAATCGTGAGGCTCGGCAACTGCTGAGGTCAGGCTATACTCAGAAAAAAGGCAGAACTACTGATAGCGAAAGGGGATTTAACATTATGAAGAATTTAATTAGTTTCAAGAACCTGTCCCGGGTAGCCGTGCCCATTATTTTGGTAGTGGCTATTGCCGCTTCATTATGGTATTCTTCACCAACCCCGGTGAGGGCTCTTGAGGTCACTATTACACCCCCCCCATCCGCACCTATCGGTACTACTCACTCCTTCACGATAACGGTAGATATCTCTGCCATAGAACTGGTGCCGATACAAAGTGTTAATTTAGAGATTTTTAAGGTATCCGACCCTACCACCTATACCGTTGCCGCCAGTAATCTGCCTCTAAATGATGGGGGCAGTAAGAGTTATACCAGCACCGAGACTGGTGGTGGTGCCGTGAGTATTATCGCCTCTTCACCTAACGATAACTGGGGGTATTTCTCCGGCACCGGCTACGCTATCTGGCAGGGAACGGGCTATTCTTTCGGCACCGCCTATGGATATGGCTACGCCACCGGAACCGCCAGCATAACCTACACCGGAAACTGGACATCACCCTCAGGCTGGCCCAGTGGCGAATATAAGGCTAAGGTTAGTATTGTTGCCACCTCTCCAACCCGCACCGAGACCTTCGTTAAGACCAGTAGCTCGTTCACACTCTCCAGAGCCACCGGCGGGATACTGCCAGGGGGAGGGGGAGGAGGAGGAGAAACACCAGAACCGGTTGTGGTAAGTCCAGGCATTATCGATGTATCTAAGGTGGTCACTACTACAGGCAATTTCACCCAGAGCGTTATTATCAATTCTGCTGATGGTAATGCCAGGCTCACTATCGAGAAAGGCACCACTGGTTTGGTAGATGGCAAACGCATCGTTAGGATAAGTATGACTAACGCGGGCGCGCCAACAAACCTGGGCCCGGGTGATACGGCTGTGGCTGACACCTATGAAATAGATGCCGGCGGCGGAGAAGCCATTTTTGACCATCCGGTAGAGCTTAGCATCAAATACAACGATAGGCTTATACCATCAGAATTCCCCGAAGCAAACCTGGCCATCTTCAAGTTTAACCCGGAGAATAACCAATGGGAGCGTCAAGTTAGCGCCGTTAACCCGGAAGAGAATACGAGCGAAACACGGATAAAGAATTTAAGTAAGTATACCGTGCTGGCTCGTAGCGCCGTGGTCACACCACCGGTCGAAGCACCAGCACCGGCGGCCTTCTCGGTATCCGGTCTCACCGTCCGGCCGGCCGAGGTTCAATCCAAAGAGGCCGTAAACATCAGTGTCGTGGTAGCTAACACCGGTGGTACGGAAGGAAGCTATACCGTAGTGCTGAAGATAAACGGCGTCAAAGACGCCGAGAAAAGCCTGACGATTGCCGCCGGTGGTAGCCAGATTGTCACCTTCTCTGTCATCAGGGAAAAAGCCGGTAGCTACAGCGTCGCCGTGGCTGACCTCAGTGCCAGTTTCACCGTAGTGGCACCACCGGTAACACCACCGGTAACACCACCGTCACCCGTGGAAATACCAGCCCCACCAGCTAACTGGGTGCTCATCGGTGGCATCATTGCCGCAGTGATAGTAATTGGGCTGCTCGTTTACTTCTTGTGGTGGCGACGGCGTATTGCCTGACTATCCGGATAGCACTCAGGCGCCGCAGGACTTAAATAAATAAATATAAAGTAAAACAGGGTCACTTTGAGAAGTGACCCTGTTTTTTGACTACTCCGCCAGAGAAGAGGGCAAGAGGAAAGGCTTGCCCCTGACCCCGACTGATGCTATAATAGTGCCACCTGAAAAATACGAATAAGGGCACTTTCAGTTGTCGCTGAAATCGCCCCAGGGAGGCTATGGTATGGACTCTAACGAGATTATTTTCCGCAAGGAAAAGCCACTGGCGATAATAACTCTGAATCGGCCGGAGAAGCTCAACGCCATCACGCCCACCATGCTCCAGGAAATGCTGGCCGACCTGGAGGAGGCGGAAAAGGATGATGAGCTTAAGGTCATCATCCTCACCGGCACCGGCCAGGGCTTCTCCCCCGGAGCCGACGCTAGCGGGCTGCGCCGCGGGGAGACCCGGGAAATCGCCAGCCGTGCCGAGCGCGAATCACCCATGGGCAATTGGGGCATTTTTACCCAGCGCCTGCATGAGACAAGAAAGCCGACCCTGGCCGCCGTCAACGGCATGTGCGCCGGCGTCGCTTTTTGCCTGGCTCTAGGCTGCGATATCCGCTTCGCCTCCGAGCAGGCCCGTTTCTGCACGGTCTTCGTGCGCCGGGGAATGGTGGCCAGTTCCGGAGGCACCTTCCTCCTGCCCCGCGTCGTCGGTGTCGCCAAAGCCCTGGAGCTAATGTGGAGCGGCGACATCATCGACGCCCGTGAAGCGGAGCGAATCGGCCTGGTGAGCCGGGTAGTGCCCCACGACCAGCTCATGGCGGTAACTGAGGAGTTCGCCCTGAAGCTGGCTAAAGGACCATCCCTTGCCATCGAGCTGACCAAGTACCTCGTCTACCAGGGGCTGGAGTCCAACAACTTTGTCAGCGACCTGAAAGCGGAGGCCTGGGCACAGAGCGTTTGCTCCGCCTCGGAGGATGCCAAAGAGGGGCTGCGCGCTTTCCTTGAGAAACGGGCCCCGGTATTCAAGGGAAAATAATGAGCTGAATTTTCTTCTTTTGCCCGGGCAACGCCGGCCGCCGCCAGTAAAATAAGGGTAAACTCACCTTTAGCTGAAGATGAAGTAACAACGAGGAGGGTATCAGGTGAATTATAAGGAGATTATTTTCGAAAAGGAAAAGCCACTGGCAACGATAACGTTGAATCGGCCGGAGAAGCTGAACGCCTATACTCATAAAATGGGGCAGGAAATAGTCAAAGCCCTGGGAGAAGCCGCCAAAGACCGCAACATCAGGGCAGTAATCATAACCGGGGCCGGGCGCGGCTTTTGCTCCGGCGTAGACGTCGGCGGCCGCGGGGGGCCACAAGAGGCGGCGCCGATTCGCCGCGATACGGCCATGGGACCCCCGGTGCGCAGGTTAAGCCAGTTCGATAAGCCGGTGATTGCCGCCATCAACGGGGTGGTGGCCGGGGGCGGCTTGTCTTTCGCCATGGCTTGCGACATCCGAATAGCCTCGGACAGGGCACGCTTCTCTCAGATTTTCGTCAAGAGGGGCATCGTTCCGGATAACGGCTCGACCTGGTTTCTGCCCCGATTGGTGGGGATGGCCAAAGCCTGTGAGCTGGCCTGGACCGGTGACATCATTGATGCCGCCGAAGGGGAGAGAATCGGACTGGTCAGCCGTGTCGTGCCCCATGATGACCTCCTTACAGTGGTCCGAGAGCTGGCCACCCGCATCGCCAATGGTCCGCCAATTACGGTACAATTGACCAAGCGCGCTCTGTATCAGGGCGCCATCAGCACCGATTTGCATGCCCAGATGGAACTAGAGCTTCACTATAACGCCACCACTATGGCCACAGAGGACCGCAAGGAGGGGACGCGGGCTTTTATTGAGAAACGGGAGCCAGTATTCAAAGGAAGGTAACGAGCTAAATTTTCTTCGGTTGCCCGGGCAACGCCGGCCGCCGCCAGTAAAATACGAGTAAACCCACCTTTAGCTAAAGATGAAGTAACAACGAGGGAGGTGCCAGGTGAACTATAAGGATATTATTTTCGAAAAGGAAAAGCCACTGGCAACGATAACGCTGAATCGGCCGGACAAACTGAATGCCTATACCTATAACATGGGACAGGAAGTAGTCAAAGCCCTGGAGGAAGCCGGCAAAGACCGCAACATCAGGGTGGTAATTTTCACTGGAGCCGGGCGCGGCTTTTGCTCGGGGGCGGACCTCAGCGACCGTGGGCGGCATAGAGTGATTGACCCGCTGCACCACGAGACGGCGATGGGACCGCAGATACGAAAGTTGAGTGTCTTCGACAAACCGGTGATTGCCGCGATTAATGGGGTGGCCGCCGGGGGAGGCTTATCCCTCGCCATGGCCTGCGACATCCGGATAGCCTCGGATAGGGCACGTTTCTCCCAGATATTCGTCACCAGGGGCCTGCTGGATAACGGCTCGACCTGGCTTCTGCCCAGATTAGTAGGGATGGGCATGGCTTGTGAGCTGGCTTTTACCGGTGATATTATCAATGCCGCTGAAGCCGATAGAATCGGCCTGGTCAACCGTGTCGTCCCCCATGATGACCTCCTGACGGTGGTCAGGGAGCTGGCGAACCGCATCGCTAAAAACCCTCCAATTACCGTTCGATTAACCAAGCGCGCCCTGTATCGAGGAGTCACCAACACCGATTTACTTTCCCAGATGGAACTGGAACATAACTATTCCGCCATCAACCGGGCTACGGAGGATAGCGGGGAGGCAACCCGGGCTTTTATTGAAAAACGGGAGCCGGTATTCAAGGGACGCTAAACCCCAAGAAAAAACTAGACGGTTTCGGCTGTGACCACTTCTTTCGGGAGTGATGAGGCGACCCCGGTGATGTAACTATAAACGAGAGGTCAGTCAAAATGAATTATGAAGGCTTATTGCTGGAAAAGAAGGACGGCATTGCCACCATAACCCTGAATGTACCGGAAAAACTGAATGCCCTTACTGAAAAAATACGAATGAACTTGCCTTTAGTCATCGGTGAGATAGCCAAAGACGACGATGTCAGGGTAGTGATTGTTACCGGTGCCGGGCGTGGCTTCTGCTCCGGGGCTGATGTTACCGCGATGACTGACCGGGAACGCCCTGGCGAGCCGGCTGAGGTATCCCGTTACGCACGCGTTCAGGGAGCGGGGTGGCCTGTGGAAAAGCCGGGCTTCCCGGACCTGAATAAACCGGTAATTGCCGCCATCAACGGGCCTTGTGTTGGCGGCGGTCTGTCGCTGGCGATGAGCTGTGATATCAGGATAGCCTCGGAGACAGCCCGGTTTAGCGTCGCCCAGGTAACACGAGGGCTAGTTCCTGACTGGAGTATGAGCTATTTTTTACCGACGATAATAGGCATATCTAGAGCCTTAGAGATGATGTTCACCGCAGAGTTAATCAGTGCCGCCGAAGCCGAACGATTGGGTATTGTCAGCCGGGTCGTCCCCCCTGACAACTTAATGAAGGCGGCTCAAGAGTTAGCTGTCAAAATTGCCCAACAGCCCCCTCTTTCCGTACAACTAACAAAGAAGATAGTATTGCGCCGCATATTTGATGAGCTAACTCGTCAACTTGACCTGGAAGCCTGGGGTAATTCAATCTGCTTGTCCACTGAGGACCACCGGGAAGCTGTGCGTGCCTTCCTCGAGAAGAGACCTCCTCAGTTTAAGGGGAGATAAGCGTCTTATAGCAGCCGGTTGAAGATTAGTCCGGCGGGTAGCTTGGGATAAAAGTAGGTTGACTTGCGCGGCATCCTGTCGCCGGCATCGGCAATGGCTTTAATCGTTGCCGCCTTAACCGGGCTTAAGAGAAGGGCGAGCTGGTAGTCCTGGGCTAATACCCGGTTTACCGCGTCCAGTCTATCATAACTATAGGCAAGGGTTGTTTTCTCTTTATCGCCAACCACGGTCAAGAGCTTCTCCAGTACAATATGGTCAACGATGCTTACATCGAGCCTCTTGTATAGCTCAGAATGGAAGTAAGGCATCATCTGGCTAACGGCCGCCAAATTACGCAACCTCAGTACAAAAAGACACTCGGCTGACAAACCAAAGAGGATTAGTCTAACCCCGTTTGTCTCGGCGAGTAAATCATCAGCCTGTTGCCATACCCCGGGCCGGCTTAGTGGCAACTCTGTTATCTCAAAGAATACCTCCAGCTTAGCCGTCAATTCGTTCAGGGTTTGTCGGGATAGACCACGAACCAGCCGGTGAGGCGGCAGAATAATAAGTCCCGGGTCAGAAAAATCTACCAGTGTCATCATCACAAAGTTAAAGGCCTCATCCCCCGGCACTGATGAGGCCGAGCCTCGCCTTTCACGCTGGTAAGCCAGAGCACTCTCATAGCGATGATGTCCATCAGCCAGATAAAGCGGCTGCTCAGCCAGACTACTGGATATTCGATGAACTACTTCAGGCTCAGTGATTGCCCAAACGATATGACTTTCCCCATCGATGTCACTCAGATGAATTAAAGGTTGGCTTCGCTCCTGAATGGCTAACAGCGAGGAAATTGGCTGTTCCTGGTCTTCAAACAATGCCAGGATTGGGCTGGTATTAGCTTGGAGCGCCCGTAACAGGCTTAACCGGTCATTCTTCGCCTCGGCGATAGTGCCCTCATGAGGGCGAACAACCATCCTGTCCCATTCCTCCAAGCGGACACGGACGACTATACCACGGCGTTTATATTCCCTTCCCTGATGAGTGAAATAGTGGTCATGGAGATAGATAGCTGGTACTTCGTCAACCTCAAGTATGCCCTGCTTGAGCCACTGCTCCAGGGTAGCTATCGCACGGGTATATCGATTGTGCGTAACCGTATCCTGGGGTAACTCCCGGCCAAATTCCAGGCGGACAGAGTTATACTCACTTCTCAGGTAGAGTTCTTGCTGTAGCTGGGGGGTAATAATATCATACGGAGGGCAGATAACCATTGACCGTTGACCGGTCAACGATTGGTGATAATGCACACCCCGGAAGGGGTAAATCTCAGCCACGCTGGCTTAATCCTTTCTCTAGGAGGCTGTCAGAGAAAAATAATTCTAAAGTAAAGATGTCATTCCGGCCCCGTATCAAGTACGGAATGACAATTCTCGGACACCTTACCAGGTCAACATATACCGACTGTTTCTGCTGCCATAGTTTACCCTATACCACAGAAGGAACGCAACTCTAGAGAGGTCGTTTCGTAACCCATCCCCCCGCCTGCCAAGCCCCGGCGGGCAGGTCAGCGAAGGCAAGGGGGCAAGACTTCCCCTTCCCCTTAGAAAGGGTCTTGTATCAAAAGTGCTATGTTTATGTCACCCTGAGCGTAGCGAAGGGTCTCTGGGAGGGTGGGATTATCAATGTTCTAAAATCCCCGCCCACAGATTCTTCGTCGCTTCGCTCCTCAGAATGACAATTTCACACAAAGCCCATTCGTAGTAATGTCTGCACCCGCTAGTTTTCTGGCGCGACGCGGGTCCTGCCAGGCTCTAGCCCTGACAGCGGAACACCGCACCCGCCTTAGCTTGCGCTTGCCTCAGGCTGAAGATGCAGCCGCAGTAGTGCTGCCGGTAAAGCTCCCACTTCTTCGCCAGCTCGATGGAACGCTTGAAACCGTCTTTCTTCTTGAAGTCCCGGGCAAGAAACCTGTCGCCGCCAATTTCCTGTCCGATCTGGTTGACAACCAGCGCCGATTTCGAGGGGCTGACCGTCAGCGTGGTGGTAAAGGCATCACAGCCTTTCTCCTGCATATGAGAGAAAGTCTTCTCCAGTCGCAGCCGGAAGCAGACGGGACATCTCCTGCCACCCTCCGGCTCGGTCTCCAGTCCATTCGTCGCCTCGAACCATCTGTCCGTGCCATACTGGCCAACCGCGAGGGGAAAGCCCAATTCCCCGGCTACGCGGCGCGCCACTTCCAGCCGGCACTCGTACTCCTTCGCGGGATGGATGTTGGGGTTGTAGAAGAAACCTGATACCTCGTGGCCTTCGGATAATAGCCGCTCAGCCACACCGGCAGCGCAGATCCCGCAGCATATGTGCAGTACAGTCTTCACCGGAGGGACTCCATTCCCCTGACAACCTCTCCGAAATCGTCAAAAGGGATGCAATCGAGATTGCGCTCGCGACAATGGGACAGAAGCGTGCCGGTGGCAAACACATGATGGGAGCGGCTGGCAGCGAGAAAATCGGAGGCGCCGTTACCCACGTAGATGACACGGTAGCCTTCCTCGAGAAACGAACTGACATATGAGCTCTTGAAATTGTCGTCCAGGCAGCGGCCGTCAGGGCTGATGTACCGGACATCGAGACCGCCGTCGGGGCGAAAGCTGGTCAGCGCGGCGAAGACCTCGATGCCGTCCAGACCGATATCACTCAAGATTTCCTTGATGTAGAAGTCCAGACCGTTGCTGATGATGACGAGGCGGAATCCCTTTCGCCGGCAATAGGCGACAAACTCCTCGAACCCCTCCCTTATCCTCACGCCTTCGAGGGCGGCCTTCACCAGGCTGGCACGGTCAGCCTTGACCATCGAGAATGCCTCCGTATTAAACCGCCCGACGGTTATGCGTCCGGCTTCGTATTCCTTGAGGCGCTCCCGCCAATCGCCGCGAGCGTAGCTATCCAGGAGCATGAAGCTGACGTCCTCTTCGGTAACTGTGCCGTCAAAATCACACTGGACAAGGGTCTTGATATCTGCCATGAAAATGCTTTTCCTCTCCGCTGGGTAATACGTTTTCATTATATGACTTGTGACGGCCCTTGGGCAATGAAAGACGTAGCTTCAGGCGGTTGAGGCATTGTATAC
>JACQGQ010000086.1 GCA_016199495.1 Chloroflexota bacterium | reverse complement strand
GAAGACAATTCCTCACGGGCGTACTCGCTGTGGTGCCCCTTAGCGTCACCATAGCAGTACTGGTCTGGACTTTCAACGCTATCGATAATTTTCTACAACCCCTAATCAAACCTATAATGGGCCGCTCACTTCCTGGCGTAGGCTTCGGCATAACGATAGTGGCGATTTATCTGGTTGGAGTCATCGCCAGCAATGTCCTTGGCAAGAGGCTGATTAGCTATGGCGAGTCTTTATTGGCAAAAGTCCCTGTGGTTCGACCACTCTACCTCGGCGTCAAACAGCTCATGGACAGTTTCTCTCCATCCGGTAAAAACGGCTTTATACAGACCGTGCTCCTAGAATTCCCCAGAAAGGGTATCTGGACTATCGGCTTTATTACCAAAGAATCGTCGGCTCAAGCCGGAGAGACACAGCTTAATATTTTCGTGCCGAATGCTCCTAATCCGATGTCAGGTTTCCTGCAGATAATGGGAGAAAGCGAGGTTATCCGGACTAACATTTCAGTTGAGAATGCGTTAAGAATGGTCGTATCCGCTGGCATAGTAACACCCCAGGAGGTAAGTGACAGGTTGTCGGGAAGAATGGGGGGAGAATGACCAACCGCGCATAGCTTCAATTATCTACAATCTACCTCACCCCCTGTGTCCCCCTCTCCTTCAAAGGAGAGGGGGTAGAATAGGAAAGAGGGGCTGTCGCCCCTCTTAGACGCCCAGTCAGTTTTGGATGTATGCCCCAAAGGAAAGGAGGTTAATAAAATGAGGAAACAAACATTTAGCACGGCAGTGGTAGGGTGGATTCTAAGCCTTTTAACGGAAAGCAAACGCCAAGACATGATACCAGCCAAGTATCCGCTACAGAAGATTAAGCCGTTTGCTTACTTAGTATTTATAACGGGGGCTGTAATTACTAAATTAGAACCACAAAGACTACAAAGTGTAAACGAGGAGATGACTCAGTTACGTAATTACGATATGAGTATATCGGAAGACTGGGTTGAACAAGTGGAGGAGATAAGAAAGGGTTTGGGCGAGAAAACCTCAGACCCCTATTTTATATGGGTTGATGGTGAAACGGCTGATGCAGTTAAGTCGAAAAAACGAGGTCTTAACCTTGAACATATTGAAAAAATTGGAATGCTGAGCTTTCATTACGGCTGTATTTTTGGAGCTAGATACCCCGAACGTGTAGAGTCTATGTTTCAAGCCGATAGGCAGAGAGGTATGAAAGCAGGTGCTGGTTTATCGTGGAAAGACTTGGTGGAAGATGCGAAGGACATTCTCAAAGAACATAGCCTCTAAATTAGTTGCTTTCGTGAAACTGACACCAGTTAAGTCCTCGCCCGGCGCAAATAGGGAATTTCCCCCTTTAGCAGGGAGAGTCAAAGAGAGGCTTCGCCTCTCTCGCATAACTAAGTCCCCTTCCCCTTAACAAGGGGAAGGGGAAAAAGGGGATAGGGTTACAAGAATAAAGGGTGAGGAGTTGGTAGATAGGGATAAAAGGAAAATAATAAATGGAAGGATGGGTGCTATGGATGACAAACTTCTTTCTGCTTTTATAGACTTCATACCGAACGAGGCTAGAAATGAGATGCTACGTCCCCAGTATGAAAGTGAGCTTAAGGAACGTCTTATAAATGATGTGCCCAACATGGTTTCACGTCTTGCCGAGCTTGACCCTATTATTACGATAGAAGTTGGTGAATATATTGACTTCATGAGGGAAGCAGTTGATGCTTTTCAATTCGGATTGTGGAGAGCAGTCGTTGCACTTATTGGTATTGCGGCTGAGAGCTTTACGGATACTTTATATAGCGAATTCAAAAATGTTACTTCTACTAGTGGAGTAAGTATGACGAAAGAGAAGCTTTTTGGGCGTGATGACTATATACCTGAAGAACGAAAACTTGCTGTTCTTTTCACTTTTGGCACTATCTCGTCGAACGATTATGAGAGACTTCGGAAGATTAAAAATCTTCGTGATAGATATGTGCATCCTAAAGAAAAAGCTCCAAGTGTTGAGAAAGATGCTAGGGAAGTCATACGATTGTTTCGTTCCGTTATTAAGGAGCGTTTTGATAGAATCTATACGATTAAGGAAGGGAAGATAGTAAAACGCTAAAGCGAAAGAGCTTTCTAGCGATTAACGATGAATAATAGCTATCAAATTCTGCAAAATATCCGCATCCTTGACTTTAGCTGGGTGCCGGCTGGCATTTGGGGCAGAAGTAGGTGCCACGATTGCGCACGGCTATCCGCTCGATGGGGGTGCCGCAGTCAGGACAGGTTTTACCGCCAAGTCCATGGGCGACCTTAAACTCGAAGTGTGCCGTGCCCTCGGTGCCATCGGGGCGGAAGTAGGTATCGACACTGGCGCCTTTGTTTTCAATCGCCGCCCGTAATATCTTCAGGATGACACTATGGAGGCGCTTGATTTCTTGCTGAGACAGGCTGCCCCCCGGCCTCCAGGGGTTGATTTTAGCGGCAAACAAAGCCTCGTCAGCGTACATATTACCGATGCCAGCGATAACCTTCTGGTCCAGGAGCACTGCTTTTATCGGCGCCGTGCGCTTAGCCAATCGCTCCGCCAGGACCTGAGCAGTAAAGCCGGCTTCCAGCGGCTCCGGCCCGAGCTTACTTTCGATACTACTTGTGTCCTTCAGCCACCGCATTACGCCGAATTTGCGGGGGTCGCGGAAGAAAACATTGGTGCCATTATCCAGATGAATGATAGCCCGGGTGTATTTAGGCGGCTCTAACGAATCCTGACCGATGAGCAGGGAACCGGTCATTTTCAGGTGGATAACTAATAAATCACCACCGCTCAGACTGATGATTAGATACTTGCCACGCCGCTCTATACCGGTTATTTCCTGCCCGATAATACGGGAGCGGAATTCCTCAACCGAGGGTTGCTTAACTATTCCCTCCCAGACCAGGGTAACTCCCGTAATCCGGCGCCCGATAATATAGGGTGATAGCTCATTTTTTACTGTCTCCACTTCAGGAAGTTCCGGCATCTTTACCCTCCAGTTTTTTGGCGGCTTTTAGCGTAATTATCATATAAGACAATGGCCGGCGCAAGTAGTAATCCACCGAGGAGCAAACTGCCCAGAATATCACTGGGCCAGTGTGCTCCCAGATATACACGGGATACCCCGCTGAAAATGATAAGCACTACCAGTAGCCAGCGTAGTGCCCCGACTACCAGCGGTCGCTTAACCAACTTCGCCAGCAGATAGAACAGAAAGCCGAAAAAGACGACCGCGTAGGTCGTGTGCCCACTGGGGAATCCGCCATTTTCCCCCAGTGCCTGAATGAATTCATGCCCGGGACGAGGGCGGCTAACCAACAATTTTAAAAGCCAGTTAAGCAGTGCCGCCAGGCTGGTTAACAAAACGATGAAAACGGGCTCGAGCTTTCTGCCGGAAAACCAGAGCACTGCGGCCGTCAGGGTAACCGTGACCACCGCCGGCAGGGTCGCGCCAGCGTAGGAGACCGCCACCATTAGCCAGGCAACGAAGGGAAGGGTAATTCTTTGCAGCCATAAGCTAATGGTACTATCACCGGGGAAGAAGGGAAGTTGATGAGCGAAATAGCCAATTAGCCCGAACAAAATAAGGAAAATAGCATAAATACCAATATAGAGCCTGCTCATTTAATTAGCGGCACTTACTCCATTTCTCCCCAGTTGCTGCCAGTTTTGATATCCACTTTTAACGGGACGCTAAGCTCTAAGGCAGTGGACATTATTTTGGGAACGAGCCGGCACATTTCCTCCATCTCCTCCTGCGGCACTTCAAAGAGAAGCTCATCGTGCACCTGAAGCAACATTTTGCTCTTCAGATGACGCTTGCCCATCTCCTGGTAGAGCCTGACCATAGCTACCTTGATAATATCGGCTGATGTGCCCTGCACCGGCATATTGATTGCCATCCGCTCGGCGGCTTCCCTTACCTGCCGGTTGGCCGAGTTGATTTCGGGGATAGAGCGTCGCCGACTCAGCAGTGTTTCAACATAGCCCATATCCCTGGCCTGCTGCTTGGTAGCTTCGAGGTATTGTTTGACAGCGGCGTATTTTTCAAAGTAGGCGGTAATGAACTGGGTGGCTTCTTCCCGTGATAGCTCGGTTGCCTGCTCCAGCCCGTAACCGCTCATGCCGTAGATAACGCCGAAATTAACTGTTTTAGCGACGCGACGCATATCGGCCGTTACCTGTGAAGCATCCACCGCAAAGAGACGGCTGGCTGTAGCGGCGTGGATATCCTCATCCCGCTTGAAGGCGTCGCGCAGGCCCTGGTCCTGAGACAGGTGCGCCAGGACGCGGAGGTCAATCTGTGAGTAGTCTCCCCCCAGGAGGCTAGAGCCGGGCGGGGCAATAAATGCCTCCCTGACTTCTCCCCCCAACTCGCCGCGGATAGGGATGTTTTGTAAGTTTGGCTCGTCTGAAGAAAGGCGGCCGGTAGTTGTTCGGGTCTGGTTAAATCTGGTATGAACCCGCCCAGTTTTAGAATTTACGAGATTGATTAAGCTATCAGTATAAGTTGACTTGAGCTTGAATAACTGGCGGTATTCTAAAAGATTATCCACAATAGGATGGGTACCGCGGAGTCCCTCAATTATCGAAGCATCAGTAGAGAAAAAGCCGCTCTTAGTCTTGCGAGCCGATGGCAGTTTCAGTTCCTCAAACAACACAAAACTTACTTGCTGGGGTGAGTTTATGTTGAACTGGTGGCCGACGTTACGATATATTTCAGCCTCCAGTTTGAGTAACTGCTCACCGAGGCGGTGTGCCATCTGCCTCAGTAGCTCTGTGTCCAGGGCGACCCCGTTTCTTTCCATGTGGACCAGCACCGGCACCAGAGGCATCTCAACCTCAGCGAATAACGACCATAGCCCCGGCCGCTGGAGCTCTGGCTTGAGCAGTTCGGTTAATTGTCCGGTGATGTCGGCATCGGCGCAGGAGTAATCGGCAGCTCGGGCTACCTCTACCTGGGACATCGGGAACTGCTTGGCTCCGGAGCCGATAAGCGCCGTGATAGGTGTCATTTCAATGCCTAACCGGCTAAAAGCAAGCGCCTTCAAACTCAGAGATTTCTCACTGAGCAGGTAGGCAGCCACCATCGTGTCAAATGTCAGGTTGCTGACGGTGACACCGTACTCAGCCAGCACGGTCATATCATACTTACCATTATGGGCAAGCTTGGCCAGAGTAGTATCTTCCAGGAGAGGCTTAAGCCGGTCGATGGCATATTCCAGGGGCAGTTGCTCCATCTGCCCGAAGCCAACATGCCCAACCGGGATGTAGTAAGCCTCACCCGGAGTTGTTGACAACGATATACCGACCAGCTGAGCTGACATGGCATTCAGGCTGGTCGTCTCCAGGTCAAAGGCAAGGGACTGGCTGGCGG
>JACQGQ010000077.1 GCA_016199495.1 Chloroflexota bacterium | reverse complement strand
GCCATAACCGATGACATTCTTGCCCAGGTGAAAAAGGGTGTGGAGTGGGGATTGGAGTACTGGTCTGAGGTCGTCAAGGAAGCCATCAATATGGCTCTCAAGAGCTAGCCTGTTTCTTCTCAATTACTAAAAGGGGACTGGGGTAATACCCCAGTCCCCTTTTTTGTATCTAACCACACATAACAAGCTTTCGTGTAATGGATAGCGTTGTGGACTTTAGTTTCTTGTCAATACCAGTTACTTGAGCGCAGGCATGTTCAAACTCACTAGTATCGTTATTCTTTTTTCGTAGCTTTGGCAAGGATACTCAAGATACTGAGGATTCCGATAACAGTGCGCTACACATCTATTGGCTCTTGTGATAACACCCTGGCTACGTAAGGGTCCAGTTGTCCACTACTGCGGGCTGGATAGTGCTCTAATATCGCAGGAGAGCGGCCGGAAAGAAAGCCAGCTAACATAAATAGCTCACCTTCATCAAAACCTAGGGCCTCAGCAATTTTTCGCAAAATATGCGCTGAAGGAAAACGCTCTCCTCGCTCCACACGGCCTAGATGCGATGAAGACACTCCCGACCTGCTGGCAAGCTCGCGCAAGGTCAGAGGAATTGAAATCCTCCGTTTTTTTATTACCGTGGCTATGTCATTAGTGCAATTGCCGGTCACAGCAATATTATGAATTGTCAAATGCCAACAGTCAAGCCTGTCTAGTTGTTCAGACGGGATCTCAGAACCATCATCAGTCGCCAAATATTACCTAGTAGCCTTATGGTAGCAGGGCAGGGTTAGGGTAACACGTCAGTGGCAATATTCAGAACCAAGCTGACCTTAGTGGAACGCAGCCGAGTAAAGCCTGTGTGAGGGTTCCGATTCGCTTGTTAGAAGTTATATTCTGGGCAGTTTGGGCTGATTTAGTAACGGCTCTATTACCCTGTTTCTCTCACTATCACGCGTTGTTTTCACGCCTGCCCACCTTTGAATTTCTTTCTTCGGTATGCCAAGCTGTCGAGCAATATCTATAGTTCTTTGAATCACAATCTCTGAATGACCCGTAAGCAAGTCAAGTTTTGCCTCTACGCCTCGGGCTATGGCATCCATTTCTTTAAAGGATTCACTAAGAGCCTGTTCATCCCTTTCTTCACTACCATGAGGCATTTAGCACCCCTTTTTATTGCCGATAGCTCTTCACTGGCGTTCTTGTCACACCTCACTTAATCAGTACCCGGTTACATTACGGAGTTGCCTCTAGTTACATCACCTACGAAAATAAGGCAGTCCAGCTTCAATCAGGGCATCTCCCAGAATAAATACTCCGCCACGAGCTGAATTGGAATAATGTCAGACAAGGGCCATTGATTTGTCCAGTCAATAGATAATAAAAATGACAAGCCACCCAAATCTAATTTTGCAAAAGATATGCTTACTACCACTGAGTTCAGTTTCGAAGTCGCAATTAAGAGACCATTGACTCCGTCATTTCAGGCACAGGTTCCTTTTGATTATTCAGCCTCTTCTTTTTTGAAGAATTATCGCCAGATTTCGAGAGGGAATTAGGGGCCCCACAGTGTGGGATAGACGAAACGCCATGGGGCCCCCTTTTCTCCAGACAACCTATGGCTCAAAACCATCGCCATCTGCTAGAACTACGTCAGGCGTTACCGCATATATTGCTGCGGCTGTCATCACCACGAGGACGAGTAGAATCCTCAGCAAGGCCTGATGTTGCACCGCCAGGTAGAAGAACCGTCTCATGCTTTTCACCTCCTTTCATTCAGATTTGGAAAGACTCCAAAGTATCAATAGCTGAATAATAGGGGGTGAACTCTTACCAGTCTCTTACCACGACACGGGGCATGAGACAAATACGAACGAGGCTTACCTTTGCGGTAAGCCTCGTTCAGGGAGGACTAAGTTTGAAGCTAGATTTGACTTCAGGCGGTCTCTTCACCTACTAATATACGCTTAAGCAGTTTCTGCATCCGAGCCGAGGGAGCAATCGCGATTTCACCGGCGGTTATGTCAACGTAATGCTTGTACGTCCGTAACGCACGGGCCCTGTCTCCTACTGTTAACTGCCACTCAATTATTTGACAATATACTTCGTCCTGATATGGGTCAACAGCGACTGACTTCTCGAGAAGTGTGATAGCTTTGTCATATTCTCCTTTGTCAGCGTATGAACTGGCCGACAATGAAAGAGCTTTCAGATACTTGTCTTCAAGTTCCCGGCGTGGCATTTCGGTCCACTCACTGTAGAACTCATCCATGAAAGGTCCTTTATAGAGTTCGATAGCCTGCTCTAGATTGGCTGCCCTAGCTTTGCTAGCGGGAGGTAGTTTCTCTGCTTGACTCAAGAGGCTCTCAAACTCCGCCACATCGGACCAGATATTGAGATCGGGATTGAGCTTATAGTGCCCTTGTTCAAGGGTGAAGATTCCTGGGAATACTGCCCTCCGCGCTCGGTACAAATTGATATGGAAATTGCTAGTGCACTTGGCTGGAGACAGGTCAGGCCACAGTGCAGTTGCTATTTGTTCCTTCGTTCGTCCTGTGGCGCAACAAAGCAGATAAAAGTAGATCTCCTTGGCCCTGTTGCTTCTCCACTCCCCCTCGCTAACCAGGCGAGAATCCACTAGGACTCGACTTTCTCCCAAGGCATGAGCTTCAATGTCGGGCTTGACTGGCACATAGGGGCGGACTGAGATCTCGGTAGTTGATTCCTTTCTTTTGCCATCGCGGCGCTTCCTAAGTTCCTCCATGATACGGACAAGACGGTTGCCACCTACACCTTTTGATGCACCATATTGAATGAGAAGAACTGAGTTTCTACCTTCGACTACCAAGAAGTCTTCATAGCCCAGTTCATCAGCTAGGCTAGATACCTTTTCAAGCCAGCTAATAGCCACGTCATATTCCTTGGACAAAAACGATACTTGAGCCAGATGAAAGTATGCTTTCGCCAAAGCATCTTTGTCTCCTATCTCACTGAAACGCTTACAAGCATTGCTAAGGATAGCCACTGCCCTCTCGTATCTACCACGCTCATACTCGATGATTCCCAACTGTGTGGCAAACAGCGTGGCTTCATAGGTCTGTCCATGCTCTTTGGCCTGAGAGATAGCCTCCTTGAGTAGTACCTCTGCCTTGTCACGAGCACCAAGAAGCCGATGTGTTTCTCCTATTCCTGCTGTAGCCAACGCCACGTAGTACGCCTCCATGACCTCTCTTGCCAACTCGAGCCCTTGGTGATACATGGCCAACGCATCATCATACAAGTCCGAGTCGCGTAGCACTTCTGCCATATTGATAAGAATGAGAGCCTCAGCTCGTCGATACTTGGTTTCACGAGCCCTCTCTAGTCCGGAGCGAAACGTATCTAACGCCAAGTCATATTGACCCTGGCGGCGATATATGTTGCCCATATTATTAAGCGTCATAGCCAGAGACCCGTAATTCCTTACCTTCTGCCAACCTTGTCTGGCATGTTCGAAATGCATGTTGGCCTTGGTAAGGTCGCCAAGGCGCTTATAGATGATACCCAGCGAATTGTGCACTGCAGCCATCTGACCTACATCAAAGACGGGTGAGTAGTACTTCAAGGCACGCTGTAGATACCTCAGAGCCAGACGGAACCTCCCCTGTTCAGCATGGATATTCCCTAGGCGCATGTGGGCCTCACCAAGAATGTCAGATGGTCCACCGTGCCGTTCTAGAAGACGAATGGACGCCCTAATGTCGCCCATAGCCTCTGCAAAGTAGCCGGTCAGGCGAAAGGCGGCACTCCGCCAACTCAGTGCCTTAGCCTCATACAACCAGTTTTCCTTACTCGTGACCTGGCTCAGGAGGCTAGTTAAGATGTGGATAGCCTCATCTGCCTTGCCCTCACGGATCAAGCTCTGAGCATAAAGCACGACTAGCGCAGGATCAGATAGGCGCATGTTTCCCGGCAAGGCATCAATCCATCGTGCAACAGTTGTCCATTTCCCAGACTTATGAAAATCCTCGCCTACAATCTTGATAACCCTTATGGCCTCGTCATATTTTCTGGCTGACAGAAAGTGAGTAACTGCCTCGTTCCACCGCTGGTCTTGTTCAAAGAGTGAAGCCGCCTGGCAATGCAGAAGTGTAAATTGCTCAGGGTTTTCCTCTAAGAGCTTCGTTTGAAGGAATTCACGAAAGAGGTGGTGGTAGCGATACCAAGTTTTTTCGCCATCGATACGGTTCGTAAAGAGATTCCGCCTTTCAATGTCATGTAGTAGCTTTCGAGAGTTGGCTAATCCTAGCAGGCGGTCGCAGAAGTCCGGCTCTAGCTCATCCAGTATACTAGATGCCAGCAGAAAACTTTGTATAGCAAATGGTTGCTTCTCGTAGACCTCTGCTGCTAGATAGCGAAAGAGGTCCCGTTGAGTGAGCACCGGCGTTGCTCTACAGAGCCCACCTGCTTGCAAGCTATAAATGTTGAGTAGTACACCTAGTATCCAACCCTCCATATCGGTAACCAGTTTGTCCACCGCTGCGTCGGACAAACTAAGACTGTAGTACGTAGCCAGCAACTCCTTTACCTCCACGGCGGTGAAGGCAAGGTCAGACGCATCCAGGCTTACTGCTTGACGTTGGGAAACCAGCTTGGATATGGCTGGCAGTTCGACAGAGATACGACTGGAAATTATGATGTGGCAATTGTCTGGGGCACGGTTCAGAAAGAGGTCCAGAAGCCTCTTTATCAGGTTACTGTCTTCGACAAAGTGATAATCCTCCAGCACGAGGACAAAATACTCAGGAATAGCCACATAGATTTCTCCGGTTAGAGTGCCAACCAGGTGTTCAACCTCTTTAGCTACATCCTCGGTCACGAGCAAACGGGATTGTGTTAGCTGGCCGAAGTCAGGGAAGCGAGAACGGATCGAGGCCAAAATACCTTCAAGAAGCAGTCTGGGGTCCTTGTCAGAGGTATCCAACGAGTACCAACAAACTGGTACGTCAAGATCGTTACCAAAATCCATCAACAGGGTTGTCTTACCGTAGCCAGCTGGTGCAGATACAACTTGAACACGCAACTGAATATGGGCATGGAGGAGGTCAATCAACCTTTGACGATGGATGACATCCTCTCGTCTTCGCGGAACCAAAACCTTGGTTACAAATTCCGCATCTGCAATGACCATCTGTACTGTCCTATATTTCTTCCCTATCGGCAGCCTAATGCAAGAGCGCTGCCTAGAACGCGTACTTGATAATTATATGACGCATTTTAACTCGTTGAGCGAAGCAAAGCAAGTTGAAAAGAAGAACCCAAATGCTAAGGTATTGGAGAGAACAAGATGGTTCGACGGACAATAGTGAGTAACACAGGAAATATCACTACGGGTGCCCCGGCTATCATTGAAAAAATGCCATTATGTTCAAGGTAACAAAATACTAAAAAGTAAAACCAAAAGAAATCACTCAAAAATATCTACCAGCTTAAATATACAAAGTAAGATGTTCAAACACTTATGGTAAAAGGACTAAAATTGAAAAGATTGACTGCGTCACAGCTTATTAGGCCTTTTGTTTGTTCAATCTAAACTTAGTATTTGTCTCCCCTTCTCTACACGAAGACAGACAAACGTCTCACTGTCTTTTACTCCCTCTATTTTGATGAGTTTCTCCTGCAGATAACGTGACAGCTCTTCCGTAGAGCTGAATTCAGCTAAGACCAGAACATCAAATCGACCGGTCGCACTGGCTACCCATTTAGTCTCGGGGTGACCAACACATTCGTGGATAACATCATCGATATTTTCGTGAGATACGTTTAGAGCTATCAGGGTGGTTATGCGTGCACCAGTAATACCGGGACTGGTAATAGCCACAGCGCGTATCGCACCACTCTGCACCAGCTGTTTCAATCTACGTCTGACCGTAGCCGAGCTAATCTTGAGAACTTTAGCCAAGGCTTCAGAGCTTTGCCAGGCGTTTTCCTGCAGCAACTTGATTAATCGCTTATTTCTTTCGTCCAAGTTGTACATATCCGCTTATACCTTACCACATATTGCTCGATTTATCAAATACTTAGCAAAACATGCAAAAAAAAATTGACAGCGTGAGGAGGGAGAAGATATTATAGGACTAGTTTAGTTTTAGAAACTTACTATTATCACGTTACTGATAGAGAGATGAGCCGAGCTAAAGTTTGTTGCTATGAACTCGGTGTCTTTACGAGATGAGGGGGGAAGCAGAGGGTAATCAAATAACAGCTGGTCCTGTCGGGGGCAACCAGGGTGCTGCCGGTCTTTCTTTTTCAACCTGGCAGCTTAATTAACCTCCTTTCTCCCCCCGTGACCGGAGCCCTGGGGTAATCGGGCTTAGCGGCAGGGCCAGCTGTCACTAAAAAGGGTAAAGAAAGAGAGATTCTGAATGAAGAAGGAGGGGGCAGGATATGAAAGCAGACAACAGTATAGGTTTATCAAATAGTTTAAAGGAAGGCGCAGAAATGAGGAAAAAAGTTGTCTGGCTGGTAGTGAGTGGCTGGATGGTAGCGGCCCTGCTGCTGGCGTTCTGTGCTCCGGCAGTGGTCGAGGAGGAAAAAGTGGTGCCCAAGGAAGAGGTGGTGACGCCTAAGGCAGAGGTCGTGCCCAAGGAGGTGGTCGTGCCCAGGGAAGCAACCAACCTGGTGAAGTGGACGGGGAAGAAGCTGGACGGCACGGTCGTAGAGAAAATGATCGAGAAGCCAAGGTATGGCGGGGTATACATCACGGCTAACGATGTGGAGCCGGCATCGTTTGATAATGGCCCGCTGAACTCTAGCAACGCTTGGGCTGTTAATCCCGTTAACGAGCAACTATTGACCAAAGATTTGACACGGGGGCCACAGGGCACTCATGAATGGTCGGCAGATCTAACTACATTTGCTGAAATTGGACATGAGACCGGCATATTAGCCGAAAGCTGGGAGCTAGCCGAACCCGGTACCCTCGTCTTCCACATCCGAAAGGGGGTTAGTTGGCAGGATAAGCCACCACTAAATGGTAGGCAATTGACCGCCGATGATGTCGTCTTTTCCATGAGGCGCACCTGGACCAAGGGAAACTATGTCGAGGCCAGAACTCCCAACTTAATTGACCCGGTAAATCGCGAGAACTCAATATATGTCTCGCCGACGGACAAATGGGCGGTGGTTTTAAAGTTTCAACCAGCCGCGGCGGCCGGAACGGTATATCAGTCAGCTACAGACCATCAGTCTATGGTAGCGCCGGAAGTAGTCGAGAAGTACGGAGACCAGCAAAATTGGAGGAACGTCGTTGGCACAGGTCCGTTTATACTGAAAAGTTATGTTGGCGCTAGTTCTTTAACCTACATCAGGAACGATACCTACTGGAGACATGATCCGTTTTTCCCGGAGAATCAGCTGCCCTATATCGACACCCTCAAGGTCTTCATCATGCCCGATATGTCTACCCGCCTGGCGGCACTGCGGACAGGTAAAGTTGACATGTTAGATGAACTTACAGCAGATGATGCCGAGCCTCTAATGAAGAGCAACCCCAAACTGGAACGGTACACCCGCACCGCGACCAACTTGCCGGGGATATACATGATGATGGGCAAGCCAGAACTACCCTGGGCTGATATCAGGGTGCGGCGGGCATTAATGATGGCGATAGACCATCAAAAAATACTCGACGATTTATACGAGGGCAAGGGCGTGTTATCCAATTATCCCATCGCACCGGTAGCCGACTTTATGGCTATGTATGTGCCGCTTGAGCAAATGTCCCAGTCAATCAGGGAGCTATTTGAATACCACCCGGACAAGGCACGGCAATTGCTGGCTGAAGCCGGCTACCCCGCGGGCTTCAAGACCGAGGTAATCACCAAAGCGGCGGATGTTGACCTGCTTTCTATAGTGAAACGTTACTGGGCTGACATCGGCGTTGACCTGAACATTGAGGTCAGAGACGCTACTGCCCATACGACTATCGGGCGGCGGAAGTCGTACCTACAGATGTATATGGGCAGCTTGCCCTCTCCGGTTTATCCTTATACCCTCACCGAGACTCGCCCGGGGACTGGGGCCAACTATAGCAACGTTAATGACCCGAAGACGCAGGAAGTATACGAGGCGATGAATGAAGTCTTTTTTGACGTGGCTAAGAGACAGCAGATACTGAAGGACTTTGTCCCATACATCAAAGAGCAGGCCTGGCGCATAGAGCTACCGGCACCAGATGTTTACATCCTCTGGCAGCCATGGTTAAAGAATTTCTACGGTGTCACCAATACAAGTCATGGCGATACCCTCAGTCACCCCGTCCACGTCTGGATTGACCAGGAATTGAAGAAAACCATGGGACGTTAGACAGGGGCAGAGGTGGGGACACAGCCTGAAAGGAAATAATAGTATAGGTTTATCAAATAGACTAAAGGAGGAGAGACATGCAAAGAAGGCAACAAACAGGGACAGGCCCAAATTTCTACGAGGAATGGATGCAAGAAGAAGAGATACCAGTCTACGAAGCCGAGGCTGGGGTAGAAGATATCTTGGAACTACCGCGGCGGCCATGGGCCCGCATGGGAGGCTCCGGTACCTTTATCCAGCTTGAGGGGACGAAACAGTCCTATAAGGGTCTCTATGTGGCGGAGATACCCGGGGGTGGTGCTTTGGAGCCGGAGAAGCACATGTACGATGAGCTTATCTACATCTGGCGGGGTCGGGGTTTGGCCGAGGTGTGGCAGGTGGGGGGGAGTAAGCGCAGCTTTGAGTGGGGTGAAGGCAGCCTGTTTGCCGTGCCAACCAATGCCTGGCACCGGCTGGTGAACGGCGGTCGGGAGCCGGTGCTCTTCATGGCGGCGACGAATGCGCCTGCCGTAATAAATGCCTACCGCAACACGGATTTCATCTTCAACTGTGACTACAACTTTACTGACCGTTATAGTGGGGAGGAGGATTACTTCCTGGCTGGCGAAAAACGGACTAATACCAGGGGGAAGGGGTTCATGACTGCCTGGTGGACGAACTTCGTGCCCGACCTGCGCACAGCCCTTTTGGATGACCTGCCTGAGAAGGGTGGCCCCGGCGGAAAGCTAACGGGTTTCACGATGGCTGCCTGGGGTGGGGGGCACGCCTCGGAGTGGCCGGTGGGGAGGTATCACAAGGCACATACTCACGGGCCCGGAGCCGTGCTGATGGGGATGAAGTCCGTGGGCTTCGTCTTGGTTTGGCCTGAGCGCTATGGTCCGCACCCCTACCAGGACGGATACGGGGATAAGGTAGCAAAGATGAACTGGAAGCCGGGCAGTATCTACTCTCCCTATGGTGAAGGTGGTGTCTACGGCAACTCATTCCACCAGCACTTTAACACCGGACCGGAGCCGGCCCGTCACTTGGCGATAACGGGTGGTGGGGTTGGAGGCGGGCTGGGCCATCTCAGGGGCGAGCCTTACGGCGACTTTGGAAAATCAGCAAGCGTCCGGGAGGGCGGTAGGCAGATTGAATTCGATGATGAGGACCCAGAGATTCGGCGCATGTTCCAGAAGGAGTTACGGCAAACTGGCGTCAAGTTCGATATGCCACCAGTGGTTTATCGTACCGACCCGATCCCTTACCGCTTTTAACATAAATCCAAGAGCAAGCCGTCCCTTGTGGCTAACGGCGGCCAAGAAGTCAGGCTGGTGAAAGAGCTGGCCTCTTCGGGGAGAGCAAGTTGACTGGAGAGTTTTTCCTGGCATATTCAGGAGATTAATATGCACGAAGATTTTGATGACTATTCCGGTCATCTCGACCATCGGGTTTGGAATCTAGACTAACTGTGGTCTAAAAACACTAGTCTAATTTAATAAGGAGGTAATGTGATTCCAATAACAGAGGTAGTCAAGGGCATCTTTAAGATAGGTCCGCTGGACACTAAAAATAATGGCGCGACTCCGTGGACCGCACCTTTCCTGGTGGTGGGCGACGAGCGGGCGGCCATCCTGGAGCCGGGGGAGACGGGACAAGCGGCTGAGCTCCTGCGGGCGATTGGGGGCAGCGAAGAAGGTCACCTGAATATGGACCTGAACCGTATCGCCTACCTTATCCCGACTCATATCCACCTGCACCATATTGCCGGGGCGAATAGACTACTGGAAAAATGCCCCAACGCCAAGGTGGTGGTTCACCAGCGCGGGGCGCCGCACCTGATGGAGCCTACCCGGCTCAACGAAAGTACTTTGCAGGTGTGGGGCGCGGAGTCGGGGTGTCCACAAATAGACCCCATACCTGAGGACAGGATAATAGCCGCCGCCGGCGGCGAGGTCCTTGACCTGGGAGGGCGGGAACTGGAAATCATCGAGACCATAGGCCATGCTCCCCATCACCAATGCATCTTTGAGCGCCGCACTAAAACCTTGTTCACCGGCGATGCTGCCGGCGCCTTTTTTGCCGGACCGGGTAAGGAGCGGACTAGACCTGACATTTTACCCCCCCTGTTCGATGTGGACAAAGCGGTAGACTCTTTGCACCGCCTGCGGGCTTTGAAGGCAGAGCGCATCTTAGTCTTCGGTTATAACGGGGCGAGCTACTCACCGGACAAAACCTTGCAATGGTCTGAGGAGGACGTCCGCGCCATTGAGGACATTGTCCTGAATGGCATGAAGCAGAAGTTGAGCAGCCGGGAAATAGGTCAGCAGATAAACGAATATTACCGCTCGCAAGGACTCGTTCGCCAGGAAGCGGCCTACGGCGGAAGGACAGAAACCATGGCTGCGTCAGGGCCGCCGTTTGGCATGGTGGCTTATCTTAAGAGAAAGTACCCTGACTTAGAGATGCCCCAATAAAACTTTAACTACCCGGCATAATGAGGACGTTTGACAAGCGACGCTGTTAATTACCTTCCATGAGGGTGGCCGCTGGCATCATCTCAACTACACTCTGCATCGTGAACAATGACTAGAGGCCGAATCAAAGAATGAAGTTTTAGCTAAAGCATGGCAAGAGCAGGCTATCGATTGGTAAAGAGAGGCTAAAGTATGACAGAGGAAAAAAAGACCGAAGGCATGCTCAGCCCGTACCGAGTTTTAGACCTGACTGATGAAAAGGGTCTTCTGTGTGGCAAGCTACTGGGAGACCTCGGCGCCGATGTTATCAAGGTGGAAAGACCGGGTGGCGACTCGGCCCGAAAGATAGGCCCCTTCTATCACGACGAGGCTGACCCGGAGAAGAGCCTCTTCTGGTTCGCTTTCAATACCAGCAAGCGGGGTATCACCCTGGATATTAAGACCGCCGCCGGGCAGGCAACCTTCAAGCAGCTGGTGGAGACAGCTGATTTCGTCATCGAGTCCTTCCCGCCGGGATATATGAACAGGCTTGGCCTGGGATACTCAGCCCTGGAGAAGGTCAATCCCGGTATCATCATGGTCTCGGTTACTCCCTTCGGGCAGACGGGCCCGTATAAGGACTACAAGGCGCCTGACATCGTCGCCTGGGCGATGGGTGGTTATATGTACGCTTATGGGACTACTGGCCGTTCTCCGGTTCGAATGAGCCATTATTCCCAGGCGTATCTTAACGCTGCAAGTAGGGCTATGCTGGGGGCAATGCTGGCACTCTACCATCGGGAGATGACCGGAGAGGGGCAGCAGGTCGATGTCTCAATCCAGGAGTCTGTGGCAAAGTCCAGCAGCCACCACGAAGTCTACTGGGATATGCGGAAGGTCAACAAACAGTGGACAAAGGGGCTACTCGGCGGTGATATTCGTTTGAAACTGATGTGGGCTTGTAAAGACGGCTATGTCTTGTGGACCTTCTTTGGCGGCACCGGAGGGATGAGGAGGAGCCGCCCACTTGTCGAGTTGCTGGACAGCGAGGGAATGGCTGACGACTTCTTAAGGGAATTTGACTGGGAAGTATTTAATACCGCCGAGGCAACTGAAGAGACAGTAAAGCGCCTGGAAGAGCCGACGTCCAAGTTTTTCATGGCGCATACCAAAGCCGAACTCCTGGAGATGGCAGTTAAGCGGCGCCTTCAGCTTTACCCGGTGGCTACCACCAAGGATATCCTGGAGAGTGTCCAGCTTGCTGCCAGGGAGTTCTGGGTAGAGATAGCACACCCGGAACTGGGCACGACCATTACTTACCCCGGCGCTTTCGTCAAGACTGCAGAGGCACCTCCCCGAATATCACGTCGTGCCCCGCTTATCGGTGAGCATAACCAGGAGATTTTACAGAAGGAGTTAGCTCTCCCCAAGCAGGAACTGCTGGCGTTGAGGCAAGCTAAGGATTATCCAGCCAGGCTCAACAGAAGGAGCCAGAGAGAGAACCTGCCAAAAAAGTTGTTTGAGGGAGTAAAGGTTGTCGGTTTTACCTGGGTCGTAGTGGGTCCCGCCATAATCAAGGCACTGGCTGACTATGGTGCCGAGGTGATTAAAATAGAGGGCAGGAGCCATCCTGACCAGTTGCGAGTGAGTGGGGGGCCGGTAAAAGACGGCATTCCAGGGGTGGATCGCAATGGTTGGGTTGCTTGGTTCAACAGTGGCCAGCTCAGTGTTGCCCTTAACCTTGCCACTCCTAAGGGGGTGGAACTAGCCAAGCGATTCGTTGCCCGGGCTGACATCGTCGTGGAAAACATGGCTGGGGGGGTCATGAAACGAATGGGGCTGGGCTACGAGGAACTGAAGAAGGTAAAGCCTGACATTATTATGCTCAGCGCCTGTATGCAGGGGCAAACGGGACCCCACTTCAACCTTCCCGGTTTGGGGAGCCATCTGGCAGCTCTGGCTGGCTTTTGCCAGATTACCGGCTGGCCTGAGCAAGATCCAACAGAAGTTGGGGCATACACCGATTACATTGTTCCCAGCTTTGCTGCCTCTTGTCTCGCGGCTGCCCTTCTCTATCGGCGCCACACCGGCAGAGGGCAGTATATCGATATGTCGCAGTATGAAGCTGGGGCACACTTCATGGCACCCCTTATCCTGGACTATGTGGTAAACCAGCGAATAGCCAACCGAATGGGAAACCGCCACATCTACGCTGCCCCACATGGTGCCTACCGTTGCCGTGGGGAGGACCGGTGGTGCGTTGTTGCCGTCTTCACCGATGACGAGTGGGGGAGCTTCGCCAGGGTCATCGGCAACCCGGCCTGGACCAATGATTCCAGAGTCGGCACCCTTTTGTCAAGAAAGAAGAACGAGGACGAACTGGATAGACTGGTCGAGGAATGGACGATTAACCACTCACCTGAAGAGGTAATGAACCTGATGCAGGTGGCTGGGGTGGCCGCCGGGGTAGTCGAAACTTGCGAAGACCTGATGGAGCATGACCCCCAGTTGAGGCAACGCCGCTTCTTTTTAGAGCTTGACCATCCGGAGGGATTCAAGCACCACGTTCCCCGGCATGCCTTTGTGCTATCGAAGTTGCCAGGTGAAGTGCGGCGTGCCCCTCTATTGGGCGAGCATAACGAGTATGCCCTGAAGGAGCTTCTCGGCATGTCGGACGATGAGATTGCTGAGCTGGTAATAGAGGGAGTCGTTGAGTAGACCGAGGTACATGGCGGAGCAGGTAGCCTTCGCCATAAGGTAGGCAGCATCGGGGACGCCGGTTTCTGACATCTGCCGCAAGAATGGCATTGCCGAGCAGACCTTTTACCAATGGAAGAAGTTCGCTGAAGAAGCAACTTAATAGCCAAGTAGAAAGAGCGAAGTGCCGGCAGATACATTAGCCAGAAACAGCGTGGGTTGAGAGTTGACTTCCTCATTTGTATAGTAAGCGGATAATGCTGGCTACACTTTGTCTATGATACCCCTTTGCCGGGTGAGGTCATGATTAAGAGAAAAAAGTTCCCCAGGATATATTTTGGCTGGTGGGCAGTTGTCACCGGCAGTTTTCTAAACCTCTGGGGAGCTGGCTACACGGTGTACGGCTTTGGGGCACTGTTCAAACCACTATCTGCGGAACTGGGCTTCAGCCGGGCGGTAACATCGGTTGCTTCCAGTATTGGCCGGTTTGGGGGAGGCATTGAGGCACCGCTGACCGGCTGGCTTACCGATAGGTATGGACCCAAGTGGATAGCCCTTTTCGGCGTCTCCCTTTTTGGCCTCGGTCTGATACTGATGAAGTTTGTCAATTCACTCTGGTCTTTTTATCTAGTCTGGGGAGTTATAGTGGGCACGGCGGCGAATCTCTCTTCGGGCATACCGATAAACACAGCCATCGCCAACTGGTTTGTCAAGAAAAGGGGCATAGCCCTGGGCATTAGAGTGATGATTTCCGGGGTGTTTGCCTTACCCATTATTACCTGGCTGATTGTTAACCAGGGCTGGCGGATAGCTAACGTTGTTGGTGGGCTAGTCATGCTGTTGGTTGGCTTGCCCCTTGTCTGGTTCTTTATCAGGCAGCACCGACCGGAGTACTACGGATTACTCCCTGACGGCGCCACCGTGGCGACCGGGTCGCCAGAGGATACCAAGCAAATGATAGAGCGGGGGGTTGAGTATGCCGCCGAGGTTGAAGAGATAGAGTTCACCCTCCGCCAGGCGATAAGAACCCCGGCCTACTGGATACTAATCCTGTTCCAATCTGTCAGTATGACGTCTATGTCATCTCTGATGGTGCATTTCATGCCTCTGCTTACCGATATTGGGATGACGCCAACTAAGGCGGCGGCCACGATGACAATAGTCGGTTTCTTTAGCGTCGTGGCTAGGTTCGGCGGCGGCTTTGTTGCCGACCGGCTTAGAAAAACGCACTTACGATTCTTCATGGGCGGAGCCTGTCTCCTGCAAGCTGGCGGGATTACTATCTTCCTGCTCAACCAAACTGTAGCTGTGGTCTATCCTTTCCTTATTCCCTACTTTATTGGTGGGGGAATAAACATGGTTTTGATGTCTGTGATTGGGGGACGCTACTTTGGGCGGAAGGCTTTCGGTTCCGTGCGGGGCTCTTCGGCAATGTTCACTATGCCGTTGGGAATGTTGCTGCCCGTCTACTTCGGCTGGGTATTTGATACCACGGATAGCTATGCCATTGCCTTCACTGCCTTTGCCGGGCTACTTGTCTTTACCACTGCCCTTCTGATTCTCACCCCACCTCCCAGAGCACCAACCCAGGTCACTGACATCCGTAAGCTCGTGTAGCTCAATAATCAAGAATCAAGCAAAAAGACGAGGGTGCTGGCAGATAACTTTACCTTAGCCAGAGGTAGCAAGCCTGCCAGCGACCTCCGTTTGACAAATAATAGAAAATAGATTACACTACGACATCTTAATTAAGAAAGGAGAGGTAGAGTAGAAATGAAAAGGGAAGTTGCCTGGCTAGCGGTGAGTGGCTGGATGGTGGCGGCCCTGTTGCTGACTGCCTGTGCTTCGGCAGTAGTCGAGGAGAAAGCCGAGAAGGTGGCGCCCAAAGAAGAAGTGGTGGCGCCAAAAGAAGAAGTGGTGGTACCCAAGGAAGAGGTGGTGGTACCGAAGAAAGGGGTGGCCGAACCACAGTATGGCGGGACACTGACCCTTATGACATCGAGCGACATGGGTACAACGTGGGATAGTAACAGTTACCTGGCACGAACTCCTCATAGCTGGGATTATAAGATTGCCCACGAGCAGCTACTTGTTCCCGACCCGCTTAAGGGACCAGCCGGCACTAAGGCATGGAAAGGAATGGCGTCTATCAAATTCGGTCCCGAGTTGTTTGCGGGTAACCTGGCGGAGAGCTGGGAAATAGCCGAGCCCGATACCATGAAGTTCAAAATACGAAAGGGGGTCTACTGGCAGAATAGGCCGCCAGTGAATGGTGCCGAGCTGACCCCTGAAGACGTAGTTTATAACTATATTTATTTTAACGGGCATCAGGCAAGTATCCAGCACCGCCTTTACCCCTATTTTGGTTTAGACTTCAAGTTAAACCTTGAGAACCTTAGAAAAGTTATCTACGTTGACCCTGATGACCCCAGAACCGTGGTTTTTAAGGGGGATCTAGGCAACCTTTGGATGAATCTAGCTACCTTCCATCCGGTAATGTGGGGGACAGCCTTCGGTCCATTGGAAGACGCCTTAAAAGGGCCAGGCTACGGTGGCTGGCGGGGTGTTGTCGGTACCGGCGCCATGATATTGACCGACTATGTTATGGATAGCGTCATCACCTTTGAAAGGAACCCCAACTACTGGAAGAAGGACCCACTTCACCCGCAGAACCAGTTGCCCTATATTGACAGGATGAAAATCCTCATTATTCCGGATCTCTCTACCCAGCAGGCAGCCTTACGTACCGGCAAGATTGATGTCCTTACGAACCTGAAGCCTGATGATGCCAGGTCTTTAATGAAGACCAACCCGGAGCTGCTGTCGGCATCGGATTGGTCTGGTAGTGTCATGGGGTTTCACCTGAGGCACGACGTTAAGCCGATAGATGATGTCCGGGTGCGGCGGGCACTGCAAATGGCCATTAACCGTGATGAGATAATTAACGACTACTATGGTGGCGAAGCCATTAAGTGGTTCTGGCCGGCATTTCCCCACGTTGAAATTGCCAGGTATATGGTGCCCTTTGAGGAGATGCCCAGAGATGTCCAGGAGCTTTACGAGTACCATCCGGACAAGGCGAAGCAGCTCCTGGCTGAGGCCGGCTACCCGGACGGTTTCCAGACGTCAGTGACCGTCTCTTCAACTTCCACGGAGGATATAGAGGTGTTACAGATCATCCAGGCCTACTGGGCAAAGGTCGGTGTTAAGCTTGAACTCGATATCAAAGACCCAACGATAGCTGCTACTATGCGGACTAAATTCACCTACAAAGGGGGCTATGCTGGTGGTCAGACGGTAGGGGCAGAATTTGACCTGTTTGTCTTTTCCCACCCTGCCAATCAATGGAACCTGTCTCGGAGCAATGTGCCGCTAATAGATGAGGTCTATCGGGCGGTCATGAAGAATTACTTCAACCCCGAGGAGAAAGCCAGAATTTATCGGGAAAACTACGCCGACATGCACCGGGCTGTCATTCGTTTCCTGTTGGCGATACCGAAAATCTATAGCTTGTGGCAGCCCTGGCTGGGCGGTTACTATGGTGAACAGAGCGGAGCCAGGTATCTGTCAACCCTCCCGGCATTCGCCAGTGAGTATGCCTGGATTGACCAGGAGCTGAAGAAAGCCATGGGACGTTAGACATCGGTTTTTAGTTGAAATCATAGGCTACTCCCTATTTAATCTGCTATTTTTCTTGCTCCAGACTTCTGAATTTAGGCAAAAGTACCACCAGCAAAAGGGCATTTAAGAGGCGTATGCCCCCTAGTACACCGTAGGCAAACGGGACCCCGGTATTTTGGGCAATAGCGCCAAGTGTTATGGCGCCAACTGGGCTTAGACCCTGGGTAATTTCACGCCAGCTCATCACTCTACCCCGCATTTCATTAGGGATAAACCCCTGAACCAGGGTGCTAATTATTGACATGAAAGCTGTATTCATAACTCCAATAACTACCAGCAAGGGAAAGGATAGAAAGAACCACCGTGATGCTGAGAAGCCAAGCAGTGCCACTCCTGAAATGAGGCTGGCACCCAAAAGCAGTTTTAGCTTACCTCTATAATAGGTCAACATAGTAAGTACGATAAGAGCGATTAGTGACCCTAACCCAGATGCACCTAGAAGGTATCCATAGCCGACGGCGCCCATATTTAAAATATCCTCGGCAACCACCGGTAGGAAATCCTGCGTCGCCCTCCCGGTCAGCATTGGAAGAGCATTCAGCAAGAATAAACCCAAAACTATGGTGTTGCTACGTAGATAACGGAACCCAGCAATCAGATTTTCTGTAATCGCCTGCTCTTTAAGGAGGGGAGGGTTAAGTGGGGTCTTAACCAAGCGAAGCAAGAAGATTGGTATGACCACAAGTATCGCTCGTATAATAAAGATAGGCCACACCCCCAGAAAAACTATCAGATAACCGGTTAAAGGCATCGCCACCATCCGCATCGCCATTACCGAAAAGGTGTCCAGTGAGATGGCATTAAGCAGATGCTCTTTCCTTACTAAGTTCGGTATAATCCCCGCCCGTGCTGGATGATTAAAGGCTGGTGGCAGCGATGGTTTCTTGAAGACCGGGTGTAACATGCGAATAAACGTCTTCCCCGGCTCCAGCTAGAGATTTGCATTCTCAGGTCTCCTGTGAAAAAATAGTGTGCCAGGAGGGCACAGAAACGATGGACATTATGGAAGCTATCAGCAGCAGAAGAAGTATTCGCGCCTACAAAAATACCCCGGTTGATGACAAAACCCTGAGCACCGTTCTGGAAGCAGCGCGTATGGCTCCGTCCTGGGGCAATAGCCAGACCTGGAGATTTGTTATTGTTAAAGATGAGGGTATCAGGGACAAACTGATTGAGACCGCTCTCAGAGTGGGGAATCGGGGTTTTGAAGCTTGCCGACAAGCCCCGATTACGATTGTTGCCTGCGCCGAGACTAACCGGGCTGGTTGCCGGGATGGGCAACCGCTAACTGATAAAGAAGGCTACTGGTTCATGTTTGATGTCGCTCTGGCGATGCAAAATCTGGTGCTTGCCGCAGCATCACTCGGCCTGGGTACGGTTTATGTGGGCGCCTTTGACGCCAGGAAGGTTGGAGAGATACTTGGCCTTCCTGATGGTTTTCGTGTCGTGGCGGTAACACCATTAGGCTATCCTGATGAACAACCGGAGGTCAGGCCGAGGAAAGAGCTTTCCGAGATAATCTTCTACGACCGCTTTGGCCATAAGTAGAAAATCTGGTCAACATGACACCGCCAGATTATCCGGCTCTAACCCCCAAATGACATAGTTTCGTAATTTTTTCGCCACCGGTTTTATGACTTTTCGATAGTTTGGCGATTATCATGATAGGTGGAAAAGAGCAGAATATATCTAATTAAGGAGGACGTATGTGCTGGAATTGCGGTTGTATGATGCCAGAGGATGACCACGGAAATCCAGATAACATCACTACCGAGAGCCTGAGGAAGGCAGCCAGAGCTGGAGGGCCAGAGACGATACACAAATTGATGGATAATTTGAATAAAATCTACCGTAGTAAGGTCGAGGGCACTCCAATAGACAAAAAGCCGATATAGCCTGTTATCCGCTCCTATTTATGAAACTATGCCCGGCGCAGTATCTGGGGAAATACCATTAGATGACGATGACGACCTCTTTGATTTCAGGTGCCTCCTGCCGGATTATCCGTTCCACTACCTCTTCTATCGGTATGGGGCACATCGGACAGCCAGCGCAAGCGCCAGCCACCAGCACCCTGACGGTACCGTCTTTGACATCTAGCAGCTCAATATCACCACCATCGCCGTGTAAAGCTGGTTTCAATTTTTCCAGGGCGGCCTCTATTCTTTCTCGCATTGCTTCTACCTCTTCGACCGGCCTTGCTTGAACTACTACCACTCGTTGCTCGGGCGTGAAACCTGTGGAGAACCGCAAGAAAACGGCAAACTAACGAGCCGGCGTCTGCTTCAGGGAGGCGGGAAATACCAGAGATTTGATGACTACCGGCACCGCCCCTGAGGTAGGAATCAAGCTGCCAATATCAATATAGTCGAACTCTCTCAGGTCAATGCCGTCGATAGAGATTACCGGATTGGGAAGGTGCATATCTTCTTTCAGGTGAATACCGAATAACCCCCCGACATCGCCATCGTTGACGAGTACTACCGGATTTCCGCGGCTAAGGATGTCTTTCATCCCGGCGGTGATTCCAGCGCAGAAGGCTCGAATCCTGGCATAGGTTGCCGAGCCCTGCCAGCGGAAGGCGAGTGCCACTGGCGAGTCGGCGTCTAGCAGGTCGAACCGATTCAAGGCGTGTTTAATGCTCTCCCGCACGGCCGCCGGGTCAATGTCAGCCTCGCTTAAAGCAAAATCGGGGGCAATAACCGGGATATTACGGATGGGGACAACGTCCAGGGGCGATATAAATATGGTACTACCACTCACCTGTATCGTGTATTGAGAGGCACCGATGACGGTGGCTCTTATGCCGGCGGCTGGCTGTAGTATCTGAACTCCAGTTCGGGCTATTTTGGCTTTAATTTTCTCCGCCAGCAGAGGCCCCAGGTCACCAAACTGATTCTCCTGGCGGTCATAAATGAACTCCGAACCACCACCAGAGAAGGTAACGGCACTGACTTCTTCAGTGTGGCTCAAAATTGGGGTACGTATCAGTGCCCGCGCTTCTTCGGTCAGCGGCGCTAGCCCGGCTACCTCGAACAGTCGGTCGACCATATAGGTGGCTATTGTCGCCAGCTCCTTCGTATTGATGCGTCGGCCAAGGCTCAGGTTAAGTCCCACAGCTTTGCCGATGCGGCGCCCGGTCTCTTCAAGCCGAGTGATAACATTGCCACTATCCCAGGCTAGAAGGCGCGCGCCGACATCTACCGCCGCAATGTCGCATATCTTGCCCTTGGAGCAAACGGCTATTTTGGTGGTGCCACCACCTATGTCCAGGTTGATGAGAGTGTGGTTACCCTCGGCGGAAAGGGCTACCGCCCCTGAGCCATAAGCCGCCATAGTAGTTTCAAGGTTATCACCGGCGCTTACCGCGACAAAGCGCCCGGCCTCCTGGGCAAATAAATCGGCAATGGCACGGGCGTTCTGCCTGAGCAAGGCGACACCAGTTAGAATGAGTGCCCCCGTGTCTACATCCTCCCGACTCAAACCAGCCGCTTCGTATTGATGGTCGATGAAGCGCCCCAGGGTATCCCTATCAATCGTAGTACCGTCAATGTAGGGTGTTAGCAGGATATCCGACTCGTGCAGGATGGTGCGCTTAACAAGCACGTAGCGGCTGTCTTGTCGTTCCAATTCCAGGCGAGAAAAGATAAGAAGAGAAGTGGATGAGCCAATGTCAACGCCGACACTGGTGAGTTGAATACGGTCCTCTTCGGCAAGGTCACGTGTGGGTCCAGTAAAACGAAAATCATCGTTGGGGAGTGGAATACGCTCTTCTTCTTCGGAGTGAAGATGTTCGGAACCAGGAAAGTTAAAATCCTCATGCATCGGCGCTTTAAACCTCCTCTAATCATACATTATGAATGCTCCGTGGACGGCATCTCCCGCCTGAGAACGCAACGCGATAGGGGACATTGTACCCTATCGCTGCTAGAGTCAGAGTTTAGCTTCTCTTCCAGCCACCGAGCTACCCTTACCCATAGTATATTACTCCCCCCGAGCTGTCAAGCGTTGCTTCAAATTAAGCAATCTCACTTTGCTTGACAAAATTAAAAAAAACAAGTTATACTACCCCAAACCTGATTAAGAAAGGAGGAGGGAGAGATGAAAAAGAAGGTTGTCTGGATGGTGGTCGGTGGCTGGATGGTGGCGGCCCTACTGGTAACAGCCTGCGCCCCGGCAGTGGTCGAGGAGGAAAAGGTGGCGCCCAGGGAAGAGGTGGTGACGCCTAAGGAAGAGGTGGTGCCCAAGGAGGTGGTCGTGCCCAAGGAAGAGACCAACCTGGTGAAGTGGACGGGGAAGAAGCTGGACGGCACGGTGGTGGAAAAAATGATTGAAAAACCAAAGTATGGCGGGGCGGCTGTCCTCTATACTTCAGTGGACTCAGACCACTGGGATACGATAGGTACTTTCCGACTGAGCGGTGCTTACTACGCCGGGGGTCCGGTTAATGAGACACTATTGACCAGGGATTGGACGAGGGGACCCGTTGGTAGCGAGGACTGGACAGCCGGGGTAGTTATTCGTGGCGTGGCGGGCACTACGGAGGGAGGCCTGTTGGCGACAAAATGGGAGCTACTCGGCCCCGATACCCTGGCCTTTCCTATCCGCCAGGGGGTTCGCTGGGCGCTCGACCCGACCAGTGAGGCAAGCCGGCTGGTCGGTGGCCGGGAGCTTACCGCCGAGGATGTCGTCAAGAGCACGGCGCGCAACTGGTCGGTAGGTTATCCCAAAAGCGCTTATCCCTACTTAAGCGATATGAAAAATCCGGCAAACTCAATCTATCTCTCGCCAGACGACCCACGGACGATGGTGGTCAAATCGACACCAGGCGATATCGGACAGCTATTTCGCATGGTCCCGATAGGGGTTAACAAAATCATGGCGCCGGAGGTCTGGGAGAAATACGGCGTGGGAGAGAAAAAGGAAATCAATAATTGGCGGCACCTGGTTGGCACCGGGCCCTTTATGCTGAAGGACTATGTTGCCGCCAGTTCCTATACCTACGTTCGGAATCCCAACTACTGGATGCCTGACCCCTTCTTTCCGGAGAACCAGCTACCCTATCTGGATAGCTTCAAAGTCCTCGTCATTCCCGATAAGTCTACGATGACAGCCGCCCTACGCACCGGGAAAATCAGCGCCAGTCAGGATACCCTGGGCGACCTCGATTTTGGATTGGAGGAGGCTCAGGCTTTATGGCGGACCGCCCCCGCACTGAAGTGGACAAAGCATTCGGGTACCGGGGGAGGCGACATTTTTCTCAGGGTAGATGCCAAGCCCCTGGATGACGTCAGGGTGCGACGGGCGCTGATGATGGCAATCAACTTCCAGGAAATAAAGGAGCTATACTGGCAGGGTGACGCCATAGTCTTTATTGAACCTATAGGCCCCGACCTGCCGTGGCACTATAAGCCGCTGGAGGAGATGTCCCCGGCAGTACAGGAGCTATATGGCTATCACCCGGACAAGGCAAAGCAACTGCTGACTGAAGCCGGCTACCCCAATGGCTTTAAGACCGAGATAATCCTCACTGCCCCCTATGTGGACCTGCTCTCGCTAATTAAAGAGTACTGGGCTAAAATCGGTGTTGACCTGCAACTTGAGGTTAGAGACGCATCTGTCCACAGGACTATCGGGGCGCGCAAGACGCACACCCAGATGTATCAATGGACTGGAGGGTCGGGCGTCGTTCATGTCTGGGCGTCCACCTACCGAACGAAGGGGGGAGGCAACTATGCCATGAGCCCTGGCGTGTGGCACAAGGTTGTCTGGGACAGTCTGATAGAGAACTACTTCGACCTCGAAGCGCAGCGGGCAGTACTTTACGATTCTATGGCTCCGGGCATGCCGGGCTGGGTGGAACATGTGACTCTGCAGGTCTACCGGATAGTGCTGCCCCAACCATACAAATACCTTTTCTGGCAGCCGTGGTTGAAGGGCTTCACCGGCGAGACTACTACCACCGATACCGGTCATATGAGCGGGATGAGTTACGCCTGGATTGACCAGGAGCTCAAGCAAGCCATGGGGCGTTAAGGTACCCCACTCTTTCACAAAGTGAAAGAGTGGCGATGCCGCCCAAAAAAAGTCCAATATGTTAGGGGCAGTTTTGGCTCACTGGCAGCCTGGGGGCAGACTAAACCATAAGCTAAGATTAGCCCGACAGGTTTCAAGGAAACTAAGCTATTGGAAAGGAGGGCATCATGACGACCAAATATCGGGAGCCTACCGGCCAGGAGACGGCCGGGCACTTGACACAAAAGGTGCCGCCCTCTGCCTACGAGGTGTTTATGGAGGAGCAAAAGTTACCGATTCATCGAGGTATCGGGGTGCACGATATTCGAGAATTACCCCTGGCGCCGTGGCGGCGCATGGGCGGACAGGGAACCTTTATTGAACTCGATGGGCAAGCCGGTCTCTATGGACAATATGTCGTCGAGGTGCCCGCCGGCGGGGTACTGAACCCGGAACGGCACCTATATGAAGAGGTCTTCACCGTGTTCGAGGGGCGCGGCAGCACCGAGGTCTGGCGGGAAAGAAGCCCCAAGAAGCAAACCTTCGAGTGGCAGCCGGGCAGTCACTTCGCCATTCCCCTGAATAACTGGCACCGCCTGGTAAATGCCACCTCCAGTCCGGCGCTGCTGCTGGTAGCCACCAGCGCTCCCCCGGTGATGGGCTTATTCCAGAGCCGGAGCTTCGTCTTCGACAATCCCGCCGAGTTCAAGGACCGCTATGATGAGAGCGATGATTACTATAAGCCCCGGGAGGAGCTGGAGTCGGAGCCGGAGAGTGGGCGGGCGATGCTGCGCAGCAGCCTGATACCGGACATCGTCCACTGTTACCTGCCGCTGGATAACCGCCGCG
>JACQGQ010000001.1 GCA_016199495.1 Chloroflexota bacterium | reverse complement strand
GGGATAGGTTGCTCAACGGTCTCAGTCCACCAGGTCGATGGCACTCTGCCAATGGGGTAGTCGACCAAGGGCTAACCGGCTTTTCAGCCTGAATATGCTGAATGCCCCATCAATTAGAGGCTCGCCTGGTTTTCGGACCTAGCTCAGCGCCCAGCGCCGGCGAATAGCTTCGGCACCGGTAATGATGTCCTGGATGAGTTCTTGCACCGTAACCACTTTGTCAACGGCTGATACCGCCAGCGAAAACCCGCTGATTCTCGTCCCTGCCTCATCCCCTTCCGGAACCGCTTCGTCTGCTTCGGCACCTGGCGGGGCAAAGACACGTGCCCGCAGTACCGGGTCAAAGGGCGAGCTATCCACCATTCTCTGTTTGTAGCGGTCCGAGATAGGGCATTCCTTGGTCGCCATGAATACCGTGCCTAAATAGACCGCCTCGGCACCCATAGCCAGGGCCGCCATGAAACCTCGAGCATCTCCAATCCCTCCGGCGGCAATAATGGGTATCTTGATTAGTTTCGCGGCCATAGGGATGTTGATTAGCGTGGTTACCTGTATCGGGCTTTTATGTCCGGCACCCTCGATGCCGACTATGACCACCGCATCAGCCCCTTGTTTTTCGGCTGACACGGCGTGTTTCACTGTTGCCACTTTATGTATCCAGACCACCCCGGCTTCCTTGAGACGCTTCCCATACTCCTCAGCACTAACTCCGGCGGTCTCAACCACCTTTATCCCTTCCTTAATAATTGTTTCCACTATCTCATCGGCGTTAGGCATAGACCGCGGGGACAGGTTTACGCCGATGGGTTTATCAGTCATCGCTCTTACCCTGGCGATGTCTTCCCTCAATTTCGCTGGTGTCCGCAAAGTGCCGGCCGTGATTATCCCCAAGCCACCAGCCTCTGAGACAGGCCCGGCGATGGCCGATGTCCCGAATCCCCCGTAGGCGCCCTGTATGATAGGATACTCTATGCCCAGCATCTCAGTTATTCTCGTCTGCCACATATGATTTGACCTCCTTATCTCTAGCCCGGGCAACCACTTCTGGCTCTTATTGCCATCAACATACCTTTAGTTGGGGATTCCCAATTCAACTCGCCATAAGGCATCCTGGCCCGCTTTGCTCTCAGCACCAATAGTATGTCAATGGCAGTTGCTTGTCAAGCTGGTATCGCGTCAGGTAAATAATGTGTCATTCCCGCAAAACTTGTCCCGTACTTGATACGGGAGCGGGAATCCAGCCGCACCACCCCACCTGGATTCCGGAACAAGTCCGGAATGACAATGGGAAAGGTGTCAATAATTAGCCTGACAGGACACTAGGGTAGCCTGGCAAAGTCCACCGCCTAATTTTCGAGTGGGTCAACCTTGTGGTTGACTGATACACTCCAGATTTTTAGTAAATTGACTGATAAGCAGCTAATGATTTATAATTGTGATGGTAGGGATTAGTTAAGGGGTAAAGGGAGACGAGCGAGCTTGCACGAGTCTTGCGGCGTTGTCGGTATTTATGCTCCCCATGAGGACGTCGCTCGGCTTACCTTTTTTGCTTTATTTGCTCTTCAGCACCGCGGTCAGGAAAGCGCCGGTATTGCCACCACTGATGGTAAAAAGCTTCAGATTTACGCTGACATGGGGCTGGTGTCCCAGGTGTTTGATGAGGCTGCCCTGAGTCAACTTACCGGGGATATGGCTATCGGTCACAGCCGCTATTCTACCAAGGGTTCCAGCCAGATAAGCAATGCCCAACCCATTTTAGCCGGCAAGGGTTCCAAGGCGATTGCGATCGCACACAATGGAAATATCGTTAACGCTGAGCACCTGCATGAAGAACTCTCTGAGCAGGGCTATACCTTCCACAGTTCCACAGATACTGAGGTTATCCTTAATCTAATTATTTCCTCTCCTGAAAAAGACCTGGTTGACAAGATAAGATATGCCATGCATCGCCTCCAGGGGTCATATTCTCTAACCATTCTGACCAACCACCAGTTGTTTGGCGTTCGTGACCCCCTGGGCGTGCGTCCTCTGTGCCTGGGGGCGATTAATGGGGGGTGGGTCTTAGCCTCGGAAAGTTGTGCCCTCGACCATATTGGAGCTACTTTTATCAGAGAGATTGAACCGGGCGAGATAGTTTCGATTAGTAAAAGTGGTGTTGAGAGTTACCGTGAAGAAGTGGGTAAAAAAGCATTATGTATCTTTGAGTACATCTACTTCGCTCGTCCCGATAGTGTCATTAACGGACGGTTACTTTACCAGGCACGACAGGCTATGGGCGCCGGGTTAGCTGATGAGCACCCCGTAGCCGCCGATTTGGTTATGGGTGTGCCTGATTCAGCTACAGTAGCCGCTGTTGGTTACGCTCTCCGGTCAGGGATACCTCTGGCGGAAGGGCTGATTAAGAACCGCTACGTCGGGCGCACCTTTATTGAGCCTGACCAGCGCCTCAGGGACCTTGGCGTTAAGCTAAAATTCAACCCCTTGCCGCAGGTGCTCGAGGGTAAGCGGGTCGTCCTGGTCGATGATAGCATTGTCCGTGCCACGACCACTCCTCAAGTGGTAAAGCTACTAAGAAAAGCGGGCGCCAAAGAAGTGCATATGCGTGTCTGTGCCCCTCCCATCTGCTATCCCTGTTTCTTTGGTGTCGATATGGCGACCCGCTGGGAGTTAATCGCCTCCCGGAAAACTATACCTGAGATTAGAGATATTATCGGGGCTGATTCACTGGGCTATCTGAGCGTTGCTGGATTGATTAAAGCGGTGGCTTTGCCCAAGGATATTTTTTGCCTGGCTTGCTTTACCGGTGACTATCCCATACCGGTCCAGATTGAGATGGATAAGCTGGCGTTGGAGTCCGGTAGTCGACTTTCGGTATAAGACGCCGCTAACCTGTCTCTTATACCCCCTCGACAGTGCCTCTGAAGCGGTAATAACGCAGAGCGTTTCTCAGAGCCCGGGCGCCACGCTCAATAGTGTGGAATGTGGGGACACCGCCACCCTCGAGCTTCTGGGTAACATCCCTGGCTTGCTGCATATCCTCATTGGTAAAAAAGGTAGTAATCGCCATCAGCGGCTTCAATGTTTTCTTCCTCATATCGACCATCAAATTGATGCTGTTTTCAAGCTGCGCCGTGTTAGCCGCATTACCGGGCATGAGTAATATTAAGAGCACCAGGTTATCTATATTAGTGTCTCGCTCAAGGATTTCTAAAATACGTTTTATCTCTTTGCGGTTATCATTGCCGGTATCTATCGGGTTGGGATAGCCACCACCAATCAATGTCCAAAAAGTTGCCAGCTCATCATAGGACTGCCGGGTAAGAGGGGGTAATTCCAGCCCGGCCTCACCAAAGGCATCAGCCACAGCCACTGATTGCCCGCCCGACCCCCCAATGATACCCACCCTTTTACTGCGCACCGGTGCCAGATGGAGCAGCGCCTTCACCGTGTCGACAAGTTCATCCATATTTGCCACGCTGATTGCCCCACATTGCCTCATGGCCGCCTCCCAGATTGCTTGAGGTACCGCCAGCGACCCGGTGTGTGAGGCAATCGCCCGTTCCCCTCCACCGGTGCGTCCACCTTTCAATATTATCACTGGCTTCCGCGCCGATACCTCCCGCAACACCCTGAAGAACCGCCTCCCGTCCTTCACCCCCTCCAGGTACATACCAATAATCTTAATCTCCGGGTCACGACTGAAGTACTCCAGGAAATCAGCCGAATCGAGCACTACGCCGTTACCGAAGCTGACCGATTTGTTGATATCCACTCCCTGGAGGTGACCCAGCAGAGAGAAGTTCATCGCATGATTGCCGCTCTGTGAGATGAAGCCTACCGGTCCGGCAAAACCAGTATATTGGCCCTCATTTTGCCTCAGGCCGAGCCTGGGATTAAAGATTCCCATGCAATTGGGACCGATGAGGTGGAAGTTTGCCTGTTCTGCCGTCTCAGTGAGCCGCCGTTCCAGCTCTCTACCTTCCTCGCTGTTTGTTTCGCTAAAACCGGCGGTAAAAAAATGAGCGGCGGCTACCTCCTTGCGAATGCAATCCTGCAAAACCCGGTGAGCCACCGCCCGGGGCACGGCGACAATCGCCAGGTCTACCGCCTCCGGAATATCTAAAAGGCTGGTGTAATTTTCCACCCCTAAGGCTTTGATACCCTCAACTGTCTTGGGATTGACCTGGACGGAATAAAGTTTTCCGGTAAACGTGCTTTGCGCCCGGAGCCACCTGAAATCGTTATTCCCACTATCCCCGATAACGGCGACGCACCGGGGGTTAAAAGCCCGGTCTAATTTAGCGAAATCTACCTTTACCTTACTCACAAATCACGCTTAGACTCACACAATAAAGAACAGCGGGCAATCTGCCCCCTGTCCTCTCCACAAGATACGGAAGAAATTATTAAGTAATTTTACATTGACTGTGCTCGCTATGTCAATTACGGATATGTGCCGTATCCCAAACGTACTATGTAGTTTATGTAGTTTTTGTAGCTTCAAAAAATGGTACCCCTGCCGGGACTCGAACCCGG
>JACQGQ010000074.1 GCA_016199495.1 Chloroflexota bacterium | reverse complement strand
GACAGGTGAATTTAGCTGAAGTTTCGACGAGTCAAAGAAGATTGTCGGACGAGGTGGCTTGTTACGACAGGCTAGACGGTGAGCACCTTCAGTGGTATGAGACCGCGCTGACACCCCGCAGAAAGTGACGCCAACCGATGCCAATTTTATAACGGCTACCGGCGACTACTTTTCTAATCGACTTAATTTAAGGACCAGCGGGTTCTCCGCATCCGGGCAGGCGACCGTGGTGACATAAGGGTTATCTCCAAAGGGCAATGCCCCGCCATACATCAGCGCCCGGGCTTTAGGCAGCAGGGAGTTGAAAGCCGGAACGCACATACCCTCTGGCGTTTTGCTGCCGATGACCCATTCATCGCCGACTTTGTGTCCGGCACCACAGTGTCCCTTTTGGGAAATTACCCTGGCGAGTATATCGTATCTTTCCGCCATGTTACTGCCTCCTTTTACTTACTTACTCTGCTAGGTTATAATACTGTTTTGTAGCTTATATTTCAACCAGGGATACAGGAGGCCGTTTCGTAATGGTCAGGTGTCATTCCGAATCAAGTTCGGAATGGTAGTGTCGCTATATTTTCATCCTTTGTGGTGCTGGTTGTCCAGCCTAACAGATTATGAGATAAGAGTTGACGGGAACCGTTTATTCCGCTATGCTCTAGGTGGCCGCTGGAGAGTTACTCAACCAGAAGTTACTGTTTTAGTAAGGAGGCAATAGATGGAGTGGAAAACCAGGGTAACCGAGCTATTGGGCTGTAAATATCCTATTTTGCAGGGGGCCTTTGGTGGTTTTGGCAACTGGAAGTTCGCCGCCGCGGTGGCTGAGACCGGCGCTTTTGGCTTAATCACGGCCTCTACTTCTCGTACTCCGGAGAGGCTGCGGGAGGATATCAAAAGGTGCCGCGCTGCTACCGACGGGGCATTTGGGGTGAATGTGAGCCTGGGCAGTACCCTTAAAAACCCGGAAGAGATGCTGGAGGTGTGTATTGAAGAGGGGGTCCCGGTGGAGACGGCTGTCTATAAGCCCGATGCCCTGGCTCCCCGTATCAAAGAGGCCGGGCTGAAGTGGATACATAAAACGGCCAGAGTGAAGGACGCCGTACATGTGGAACACCTGGGGGTGGATGCTGTCATCGTCGTCGGGCTGGAGGGCACCGGTTTTAAGAGCCCGGAACAACTGCCGACAATGCTAACCACTATCTGGGCGAAAAAAGAGCTAAAAGTTCCCTTCATTGCCGCCGGTGGTTTTGGTGATGCCCGCGGTTTTCTGGGAGCTTTGGGTATGGGGGCTGATGCTATAATGATGGGTACTGCCTTCATGATGACCAAGGAATGTCCCTTGAAGGATGCCCTCAAACAGGTAATGGTGCAGACGGCGCCTGATAACCAGCAACTGCGTCACCGGGTACTGGCCATTGCCGACCCTAAAGACTTAGAGGAAGTGATGAAGCTGCGCAACAAGATGCCCCAGGGCGAATGGCTTCGGATGCTGGAGCGGGTCAACCTTAAAGACCCTGATTGGAGGAACCCACATAGTAATCCCTCGGCTGTTATCGACCGCGAGCTGAGGGTGGTATCCCTGGCGGCGGGGGTGGTCGACCGTGTGCTGACGGTAAAGGAGTTTGTCGATAGTATTATCCAGGGTGCCGAGGAGCTTTTAGATAGCTACCAGTTTCTTAAGACGAGGTAATAATCATCTTTCAGAGGAGGCAACAGATGGAATGGAAAACCAGGATAACCGAATTACTGGGTTGTAAGTATCCTATTTTGCAGGGAGCCTATGGCGCATTCGGCGACTGGAAATTTGCGGCGGCAGTGGCTAAGACCGGAGCCTATGGCTTAATCACGGCGTCTACTTCCCGGACACCGGAGAAACTGCGGGAGGATATCAAAAGGTGCCGCGATGCCACTGACGGGGCATTCGGGGTGAACTTGAGCGTAAGCACCTTGCCTAAAATCGAGGAAATGCTGGAGGTGTGCATCGAAGAGGGAGTTAAGATAGAGACTGCCCACTACAAGCCTGATGCTCTGGCTTCCCGGATTAAAGAGTCCGGGCTGACGTGGGTACATAAAGCGGCCAGAGTAAAAGACGCTCTTCACGCGGAGCACCTGGGAGCCGATGCCGTTATCGTCGTCGGGTTAGAGGGCGCCGGCGGTAAGAATCCCGAGCAGCTACCGACCCTGATTAATGTCACCTGGGGAGCCAAGCAGTTTAAGGTGCCCTTTATTGCCGCCGGTGGTATCGGTGATGCTCGCGGTCTTCTGGGAGCACTGGCGATGGGGGCTGACGGCGTAACGATGGGGACTGCTTTTATGGCGACCAAGGAGTGTCCGACCAATCAGGCTTCCAAGGTGGGAATGGTCGATTCCAGTCCGGATAACCCCCGGCTCAGGTTCCGGGTATTGTCCAGTACTAACCCCAGGGACTATGCGGCAGCGTTGCAGAAGCGAAATGAGATGCCCCTGACGAAATGGTTGCGACTGCTGGAAGACCTTCAACCCAAGAATTCCGATTGGCCCGGCTCGCCGGACGTCCCGCAGGCCACCGCGGTCGGCTCGCTCGCCGTCGGCGTGATTGACAGCGTACCGACAGTTAAGGAGCTGATTGATAACATCATCCGGGAGGCTGAGGAGCTGGTGGCTGGCTGGCAGTTTATTAAGGCGGGGTAATTTCCATCTGTCCAGAACAGAGCGTCATTTAACTGCGTTTAATCCCAGTCATCAAGTTCACTGTGTACCTTTAAATAATTCTCTGGTATTAAGCTGGGGAATTCCATTAAATATGACCTAACCGTCTTGTGTTTTGTATTTGATAACTTATTCTTGTAACTTATGGTTATCAGTACATGCAATTCACCAGATTTTTGTTTCGCATCAGAATTATCTCTAAAATCTAACTCTGACTTTTCCTCTGGAAAATAAATTGAAGGAACTTTATTCTCAAGTTCCAACGATAGTCTTTTAACATTACCTTCATTCTTAAAAACATCACATCGGACTGATACTGCATCCGCCGGAAAAATACCTTTATTACAAACGGAGAATCTTATGTAGTAAATAGCATGTTCATATGTCTGATATCTAACAGGCTCTATAACATTAAGAAAAGGCCTTTGCGTATTTCTTGTTACTTCTAATGAATGATTAGCTATGAGCGCAGAAATACCAGCAAAGATAGCAGCGATTGTAGCGACAGTGAAGGAGATGCGTGACCAGAATTCAAGCGACTCGCTGTAAACGACTGTCATTAGAGCAGCGAAGATAGCTATGCTGATTACCAGTGGGATGACATAATTCCTAAATATCTTCGAAATTCTAACTCTCATTGTATTACTTTCTGCCCGACAAAGCCCTGTAAGACCTCCGGGACGCGGATAGAGCCATCGGCTTGCTGGTAGTTCTCGATGATGGCAATCATCACTCTGGGCAGGGCCAGTCCGGAGCCGTTGAGGGTGTGGGCGAATTGGGGTTTGGCGCCGGGGGAGGGGCGATAGCGGATGTTAGCCCGGCGGGCCTGGAAGTCACCGCAGTTGGAACAGGAGCTTACCTCCAGCCACTCTTCGCAGCCCGGCGCCCACATTTCAATATCATAAGACCTGGTAGAAGCAAAGCCCAGTTCCGCGGTGCAGAGCTGTAGCACCCGGTAGGGCAGTCCCAGTTTCTGGCAGACCTGCTCGGCGTCATTGACCATTTTTTCCAGTTCCTCTTCAGAGGCGGATGGCTCGGTGAATTTGTAAAGCTCGACCTTGTCGAACTGGTGCCCTCGCTTTAGTCCCCGGGTATCCTTGCCCGCCGACATTTTTTCCCGACGAAAACAAGCCGTGTAAGCGACATAGTATATCGGTAAAATCCCCGGCGGTAGGATTTCATCACGGTGCAGATTGGTGACCGGTACCTCAGCCGTCGGCACAAACCAGAGGTCGTCTTCATCATCATGGTAGAGATTATCGGCAAATTTAGGCAGGTTGCCGGAACCGACCATAGTCTCCCGCTTGACCATAAATGGTGGGTAGACCTCCTGGTAACCATGCTCAAGGCTGTGGAGGTCGAGCATAAAGGCAATCAGGGCTCTCTGCAGGCGGGCGCCCAGCCCCTTGAGCACGTAGAAGCGGCTGCCGGACAGCTTTACCCCCCGGTCAAAATCAATGATGCCCAGGGATTCGCCCAGCTTCCAGTGGGGGGCTGGCGGAAAATTAAAGCCGGGAAGCTCTCCCCAGGAGCGCACCACGATATTATCACTTTCACCGGCGCCTATCGGTACGGAGGGATGGGGAATGTTGGGTACCTGGAGCAGTAAATCTGCCAGTTGTTTGTCTAAGCTTCTTACTTCTTCTTCCAGTCTCTGTATCTCGGCGCGTAGTGTGCGCCCCCTTGTTTGGGCAATGTCTCTCTGTTTTTCACTTAAAGGGGGTTGTGTTTCTCTGTCGTGGGCAGCCATGTTTCGCGTTTGCCTAAAGTGTTCCAACCTCAGCACCTTCTGACGGCGCTCGGTATCGGTTTCCAGGATTTCATCCAGCGGGGCCGTATCCCGGCGGCTGGCTATCGCCCCCCGCACCAGTTCTGTATTTTCACGGATAAATTTCAGGTCAAGCATGGCTCTCTCCTTTTAAATCCCATCCCCTTTATCCCCTTCCCTTTTGTAAAGGGAAGGGGAAAGATTGTTCTGAAGAGGGGCGAAGCCCCTCTTTAACTCTCCCTTACGCCTTCTCCCTCAATTGCGGAAACAGGATTACCTCTCTTATTGATTGCTGGTTGGTGAGCAACATCACCAGGCGGTCGATGCCGACCCCTAAGCCGCCAGTCGGCGGCATACCGTACTCCAGCGCCAGCAGGAAATCTTCGTCAATGGTCTCGACTTCATCCCCCTGGATGTCAGGGACTACCCCGGTTATATTCCTCTTATTTTCTAGCTGTCTTTTGAACCGCTGTCGCTGTTCTATCGGGTCATTGAGTTCGGTAAAGGCATTGGCAATCTCCATCCCCCCGGCAAAGGCTTCAAAGCGCTCTACCAGCCGCTCGTTATCAGGCTTGCTCTTGGCCAGGGGCGACATTTCCACGGGGTAGTCTAAAAGAAAGGTGGGCTGTACCAAGTTGGGTTCGACGAAGCTTGAAATAAGCTCATCTACCAGCCGGCCCCGGTCCTTCTGCGGGTCAACCTCCATCTTTAGCCGTAGCATCTCTGCCCGGAGGGAATCGGCGTCGGGGGACTGCTCAAAGTCGATGCCGCTATATTTTTGAATTGCCTCCCGCAGGCTCAGGCGCCGCCACGGAGGTTTAAAGTCGATGGTATTATCGCCGAACTTGACCTTATCGGTGCCTAAAATCTTTTGGCTAATTCTGGCTACCATCTTTTCCAGCATCTTCATGACATCCTGATAGTCGGCGTAGGCCTGGTAGCTTTCCAGCGTGGTGAACTCTGGGTTATGCCTGGTAGAAATGCCTTCATTGCGAAAGATGCGACCCAGCTCATACACCTTATCCAGGCCGCCGATAATCAGTCGCTTGAGGTGAAGCTCGGTGGCAATGCGGAGGTAGAAGTCCTGGTCAAGTGCCTGGTGGTGGGTGATGAAGGGGCGGGCTAAAGCGCCGCCGGCCGAGGGCTGCAGCACCGGCGTTTCTACTTCTAAAAATCCTTGCCGGTTGAGGAATTGCCGTATGGCGGTAATAACCTGGCTGCGCACCTTGAAGGTCTCTTTAGCCTCGGGGTTGCTGATGAGGTCGAGGTAGCGTTGCCGATACCTGGTGTCCACATCAGCCAGCCCGTGCCACTTTTCCGGCAGGGGCTGAAGCGATTTAGCCAGCAGGGTAAGGTTGCTAGCAGCAATCGTTGGCTCATTGGTTTTGGTGCGGAAAAGGCGGCCGCTGGCGCCGATGATGTCGCCGATATCAAGCTCTTTAAGCAGTTGGGTCTGGTCAGCGTCAAGCAGTTCACCGCAAAGAAGCTGGATTTTATCTGAGCTATCGCGCAAATCAATGAAGGTGATTTTGCCCATGTTGCGGCGGGCGATAATCCGTCCGGCTACGGTAACGCTGGGTGAGCTATCTCGAAGACCTCTGGTGCTAACGGTCTGTCTTTCGTCTTCATCCTGTTTGAGTAGGGCAATAGCTTCCTGCGCCGTATGGCTGCGGTGATAGCCACGCGGGTAGGGATTGGTGCCACGGGCACGAATGCGGTCAAGCTTGTCGAGTCGCTGCTGCGCTATGTGGTCTAATCTGGATGTCATTTCTCTCCTACGCTCTTATAATATAGCAAAAAGACTGAGAGTGCCAACCCTCAGTCGTATATTATCTATCTTATCGGGTGTTGTCGTAAAGTGTCTTCGTTTGAGATTATTTGGTAACCTATCCCCCCGCCCCCTTCCCCCGTATTTAATACGGGGGAAGGGGGGTGTTAGTTAGAGAGGAGCTTCGCCCCTCTCTAAAATCTCTTCCCCCTCTCCTTTTAAGGAGAGGGGGATAAAGGGGGTGAGGTTAATAGATAGTCTCCTGGCTGGTTACGGTTTGCCTGGTTGTCTCCCTTAAAGTATCCAGCCAGGCGGCTGACTTTACCTCTCGTTCCAGGAGGTATTTAAGGTAGTCTCTCATTACCGCTTCCAGCTCGCCGGATAGCTCCGGGTTTATTTTTAGGCGGCTGATGGTGCTATAGTCGCTACTCTGCAGTAATCGTAGTACTTTCAGGGCGTTAACCGAGAGGGGATAGGCTAAGGGCTGACTCTGGCGGCAGTTGGGGCAGAGCATACCACCGGCACCGGAGCAAAACGAGTTAGTGACTGGTGCCAGGGGTTGGTGGCAGGCAAGGCACTGTTGAAGCTGAGGCCGGTAACCGACCTCATTGAGAAGGTGAAGTTCAAAGTAGCGCAAAACGAGTTCACTGTTCCTTGAGTGGCATAACTGCTCCATTGTCTCAAGGAGTAAACGGAACAAAGGGTGATTTTCAATATGGTCGGCGGTAAATTGGTTGACTAACTCGGTAGCATAAAGAGCGTAAGCAGTCAGCCCGAGGTCACTTTTCAAAGGGAGGAAGCTATTGATGGTCTGGCTGCCGGTGATGGTATCCAGGTTGCGGCCGCGCGCCAGTGACACCAGGCTGTGAGTGAGCAGTTCCAGGTGTCCGGCGAGCTTACTTTTAGGTTTCCTGAGGCTCTTGGCAAAGCCCTGGATTTTGCCCAGTTGGGGAGTATAGAGGGTGAGGATGCTATCCGCCTCCCCCAGCCGGGTCTTCTTGGTAATTATGGCTTCCGTCTGATAATTTCGTGGCCTGGACATTTTACTAAACTAATGGCTCCCCCTTAATTTTTATGACTCCATTCCGGTGTTCCTCTTCTACACCCTTTAGTTTAACATCTCTCGGAGGAGGGGGGAAGGGGGAAGTTTTATAAGGAGGGGCTCTGCCCTTCGGACTATTCTATTATAAAGATTGCTGCGGAACACGCGCCAGCTGGCGGGCGTTCTTCCAGCCAGCCGGTGCTTAATAAAAAGGGGGGTGTGATGAATACTCATCACACCCCCCTTGATTTACGGCGGTATCGCCGCTAGGGCCGCTGTCTACTGTCCCATGGCTTTCTTCAAGTCTTGGTCGAGCCAGGCGTAGCGGCCGAAACCGATCTGGTCATATTTAGAATTTGACAGGTAAGCGCCCCCGTAGTGCTTCAGCCACGGCTGCCACAAGCTGTACGTGTATGGGGCGGGCAAGAGGATGAACCAGGCCTGCTCATTGGTGTAGGTAACCCAGTTGGGCAGACCTTTGGCTTGGGGTATGTCCGGATGAATTTCACCCAGGGGGGCGATCATCGTGGCTTTTCGCTTCGCCGGCTCATAATAGAGGGCTTGCATCTTCAGACTTTGCGGTTCTACCAGCGGGTTGTCAACTATTGAATTGTTAGAAGTGCGTAACTCGGACAGAACCCAAATGTTTAAAGTACCAGCATTAGCATTATACATCATCTGCGTGTATTTAAAAGGCTTCCTCGTGGTCATACCGATAAAGACAGTCTCGTCTCTGACATCAATTTTCAGGTCAACGCCGATTTTAGCCCAGTATTCTTTAATCACCGAAAGCATGTCAACGCCATCCGCCACGGTAAGGACTTCGGTCTTGAAGCCATTGGGGTAGCCGGCCTCAGCCAGGAGTTGTTTAGCCTTGTCCGGGTTGTAGCCATACAGCTCCCGCACACTGGCTCTTGAGCCTGGCAGTGTTGGCTCGGCTGGCATCTTCTCCAGCGGGATATACATATCACTAAACTCCGGCCCGGATGGTATCGGGTAATCGAATAACGAGGCTTTACCTCCATAGAAGAGGTCGACCAGTTCCTGCTGGTTTACCGCCAGCGCCAGCGCTTGCCGCACCCGGATATCATCGAAGGGCTTGGTGTCATTCCTCATGTTTATCTTTTGCGAACCCTCCCAATAGAATATCCGCTGCAATTCGGGGTTGGTTCTTATTAATTGGTCGGCATCCTCGGCCACAACGTCGTGCAGCATGGCAATCTTGCCGGTGCGCAGTGCCGCCATCCGAGTAGATTTATCGGGTATGAAGAGCACTTTGTAGGTGTCGACATAGGGTAGCTGGTTCTCCGGGAAGAAGGGGTCGTGCTGCCAGTAGTTGGGGTTCCGGACATAGGTTAGAGAACTCTCGGTAACATAATCCTTCAGGAAAAAGGCTCCGGTGCCAACGGTCTGCTTCCAGTCACCGATGGGCGACCCGTATTTTTCGACCACTTCCCGGGCTAGAATCGGGGCATGGTAAGTGCCACCGTAGATAAAATGTGAGGCACTCTGCCCTGGTTGAAACTTGAAAACAACCGCCCATTTATCCGTCGGTGAGACAAATATCGAGTTTTCTAGATTTTTCATATCAATTAAATTGGGATAATTCTTACCGATGTGACCACCGGCGTAGGTGTACCGAAAGAACCAGACGACATCATCGGCGGTAAATTCCCGGCCACCCACCAGACGGCTGGCCGCACTGGTCGAGTCAAGCCCCCAGTGAATCCCCTGACGGATGTGGTAGATAATGGTAGCATCATCGGGTATTTCCCAGCTTTCCGCCAACATGCCCATCATTTGCTCATACGGAGGCTCAACACCCAGCACTCCCCCCCATTCATTGGTGCCCACCGGCCCCATGGTGAGAGGCGTTCCTATTAGCGTGTTATTAGTGGGTTGAATGGGGAAAGTACGACTCCCGCCCCCGCGGACATAAGGGTCCCAAAGTGTCGGCGGGTCCGGATACCATGCGGTCAGAGTCCCGCCGTACCTCGGCTTTTCAATCATCTTTTCCACGACCGTGCCGTCCAGCTTCGTCCCCGTCCACTTGATAAAGTTGGTTTCTTCTTTCGGCACGACTATTTCTTTGGGTACCACCTCTTCCCTGGGCGTCACCACTTCTTCTTTTGGCGTTACCTTCCCGGTTTCCTCGACCACGGCCGGCGCACAGGCAGCCAGCAGCAGGGCCGCCACCATCCAGCCACTCACCACCAGCCAGACAACTTTCTTTTTCATTTCGCCCCCTCCTTAATTTTAATTAAGAATTAAGATTGAAGTATAATCTGTTTTTTAGCATTTGTCAAGTTTTAGCTGAAATAAAGAGGATGACTGGCGGGCGTTCTTCAAGCCAGCCGGTGCTTAATAAAAAGGGGGGGGTGATTAATATTAATCACCCCCCCCCGGATTTACGGCTGTATCGCCACCAGTGCCGATATCTAACGTCCCATGGCTTTCTTGAGTTCCTGGTCAATCCAAACGTATCTGGGTGAAGAGAGACTATTACTATAACCTCCACCTGCGGGACCGAAGTAATTCTTTAGCCACGGCTGCCAGATGTAGTATTCCCTTGCTGTTGGTAGGTCTATTAACCAGGCCTGCTCTTTCCTGTATGGGACTATGTCCTTCATGATTTGGCGTTTCTTAGGCTCGTCGAAGTAGGCGGCGTCCATCTCCTTGATTGCTGCTTCCAGCCTCGGGTCATTAATTATGGAATTGTTGAACCGTTGCCCGGCGCGCTCATAGTTAAAAGCAAAAGGAACACCAGAACCCGCTTGATACATAACCATCTGTGTGTATGTCTGACGATTCCGGACAGAAGTATAGACTGTTGTTTCTCTGACATCAAGCTTCAGGTCGACGCCGATTTTAGCCCAGTAGTCTTTAATAATAGAGAGCACGTCAACATCAATCGCTCGGGCCAGTATCTCGGTTTTAAAGCCCTGGGGGTAGCCGGCCTCAGCCAGCAATTGCTTCGCCTTGTCCGGATGATATTCATATAGCTCCCGGACTGACTCGGGCATCTGCTCTAGCGGGACATAGGTATCCTCCCATCCCGGTGCCGGTGATATGGGGTATACGTTTAAATCGGCAGCACCCCCATAGTACTGGTCGACCATGTCCCTGAAGTTTATCGCCATAAATAGCGCCCGCCGCACCCGGAGGTCATCGAAGGGCCTGGTGTCATTCCTCATGTATATTACGGGAGCGGTCCCTACAGAAGTTTGCCACTTCATCTCTGGATTGGACTTAATTAAAGGCTGGGTATCCTCCTCGCCAAGATCAACACCCACGAGAGTATCAACCTTGCCAGTGCGCAGCGCGGCTGTCATGGTAGATAAATCGGGTATGATGAGGAGCTTGAGGGTATCAATATAGGGTAGCTGGTTATCCGGGAAGAAGGGGTCCTTCATCCAGTAGTTGGGGTTCCGGACATAGGTTAGAGAACTGGCGCTAACATACTCCTTCAGCATAAAGGGCCCGGTGCCAACGACATTCCTCCAATTCGTCATGTCTCCGTATTTCTCAACCACTTCCCGCGGCTGAACGGCACTTTTCTCAGCAGACGTTTCCCAGACTAATCCGGCCCCTTCCGGTTGAACCTTGATAACCACGGCCCATTTGTCCGTCGGCGAGACATATATCGAGTTGGCTGGATTTTTCATATCCCTCAAATAGGGAGCTCTGGTCTTGATGTATCCTCCGCCATAGTCGCGTATGAGTTGAAAGACGACATCAGCGGCAGTCAGTTCCCGTCCACCCATCAGCCGGCTGGCCTCACTGGTCGGGTCAAGCCCCCAGTGAACCCCCTGGCGAATGTGCCAGATAATGGTAGAGTCATCGGGTCGCTCCCAGTTTTCCGCCAGCAAGCCCGTCTCATGTGCAGGAATAAGGAAAGATTGGAACCCATTCCATTCACCGGTGCCGCCCTGACCCCTGGTCAGGTCACGGATTAATAGGTCTTCATTAATAGGGTCAACATGCCAATGAGTTCCACCTGATATACCTGGAATGGCGATAGCATCAAACCCTACCGGCTGAAGATTGCTAGCATAGGTAACAGTCCCGCCATATTTTGGCTTTTCGAGCATTTTCTCCACCACCGTGCCGTCTAGCTTCGTCCCCATCCACTTTACCAGGTTGGCTTCTTCCTTCGGCGCCACCACTTCCTTGGGTACCACCTCTTCCTTCGGCGTCACCACCTCTTCCTTCGGCGTCACCTTCTCGGCTTTCTCCTCGACTACTGCCG
>JACQGQ010000075.1 GCA_016199495.1 Chloroflexota bacterium | reverse complement strand
TTATAACATACACCGCCCTGATAGTCTACTCAACGACCCCCTCGATTACCAGCTCAGCAATCTCCTCGTCCGTCATGCCGAGGAGCTCCTTCAAGACATACTCGTTATGCTCACCCAGCAAAGGAGCCCGCCGCAGTTCACAGGGAACCTTCGAGAGCATAAAAGCCGGCCCTCGGGCATAGTGTTTACCTATTTCGGGATGGTCAAGCTCCTGGAAGAAGCGGCGGTGCTTCAACTGGGGGTCGTGCTCCAGCAGGTCTTCACCGGTCTCAACCACCCCGGCGGCTACCCCGGCCGCCTGCAGCATCGTCATCACCTCTTCGGCTGAATGGTTAATCGTCCACGCCTCAACCAGCCGCTCCAGTTCATCCTCGTTTTTCTTTCTGGCCGGCAGGGTGTTGAACTTAGATTTCTTGACCCAGGCCGGGTTGCCGATAATCCGGCAAAAGCTCTGCCACTCCTCATCGCTGAAGACGGCGATAGCGCACCAGCGGTCCTGGCCGCGGCAGCGGTAGGCACCATGGGGAGCAGCATAGCCAGAGCGATTACCCATCCTCATCGCTACCCGCTGGTTGACCACGTAATCGAGGATCAGGGGCGCCATGAAGTGTAGACTGCTTTCATATTGTGACATGTCAAGGTACTGTCCTCTACCGGTGCGGCGCCGGTAGTCAAGGGCGGACAGGATAGCCACGGTATTAAAGCGAGGCACGATGAAATCAGTATAAACCCCGAGATTCGGCGGCTGGCGGTCGGGCCAGCCGGTAATATGGCTAAAACCCGATAGGGCGGTCAAATGGAAACCCAGGCCGGGGTGGTTAGCGTGGGGTCCGGTTTGCCCCTGCATGGAGGCGCTGAGCATAATAATATCGGGCTTCACCTTTTTCAGTGCCTCATAGCCCAGCCCCATCCTCTTCATCGTCCCACCGGCGAAGTTCTCCACGACAACATCAGCCCGGGCAACGATTCTCTTGGCTATTGCCACTCCCCTGGGAAGGGCAAGGTTAAGGGCAACGCTGAGCTTGCTGGTGTTCCACTGGTTGGCATTGCCACGATTCAGCCCTGGAATACCATCCTTGAAGGGGGCTAATGGTCGACTGGGGTCAGGCCTGACGCTGCTTTCTATCTTAATCACCTCGGCGCCATAATCGGCGAGAGCCTTGCTCGTTCTAGTGCCAGCGATAAGCCAGCTGAAATCAGCCACCTTTATTCCATTTAGTAATTTTCTCCCCGGCTTCTTCCTCTGGCTCTTTTTTTTAAGCTTGCCTGGAGAAGCTTCAGCCTGCCTTGAAATGCCTGACTCCTCCTGGTAAATTTCCTGGTTGTGCTCACCGATAAGCGGGGCACGACATGATATTCGGAGGGGCGTCTCCGAGAAACGACCGAAAGCGCCGGGGTAAGCAATGGTGGTGCCCAGTTCCGGGTGTTCTACCTCTACCCAGAACTGCCTGGCGGCCAGCTGGATACTCGCCATGACCTCCTTTGTCGTCGCCACCGGGTAAAGCCGAACCCGATGCTTCACGGCTCCTTCCAGGAGCTCGGCTTTGGTGTACCGCAGGAAAAACTTAGCGGTCGGCTCTTCGAGACGATTCACTACCTCTTGAGTGGTCGCCCTCAAATCAAACGTATCCCAATTAAATCCCCTCAAGAAATCGTCAGCCATCCCGGCCTCGTCCATCCACTCGATAAACGGCAAACTGTAACGGCTACCGTTGGCACCACCCTGGTACATCGAAGCAACATAGCCATCTTTACAGGGCCATATCCGTCTGATTGTGGTTGTACCGGGTCGCAGTTCTCCTCGCCGCAGGATAACCCTGGTCATATCCCAGCTAGATACCACTTCGTTGTGGGACTGAGCCACACACTCCTGGATTGAGACATCGACCTGCTGCCCCTCCCCGGTCATCTGGCGGTGGTAAAGGGCCATCATTACCCCCACCGCCGCCTCACCACCAGCGTGAAGATAGGCGTGAGAATGATGGCTGATGCGCAGAGGCGGACGGTCGGCGTCACCCCAGGGGTACATCATACCCCCCATCGCCCAGGCGACGATGTCCGGCGCCTTGTAGTCTCTATAGGGTCCCGTCTGCCCGAAGGGAGTAATTGAGACCATGATGATACCGGGATTGACCTGCTCCAGGATTGAGTAGCCCAGGCCAAGTTTATCCAGGTATCCCGGCGGGAACGACTCGATGACGAAGTCAGCCGTCTCCACCAGCTTCCTGAAGGTTGCCTGCCCGGCGGCGCTCTCGATATCCAGCGTTATCCCCCGCTTGCTGGTATTGAAAGCGAACCAGAAGAGGCTCTTCTCCGGGTCAGCCTCGTCATGATAGAAGGGACCAATCTTGCGGGCCGGGTCGCCACCCGGTCTTTCTACCTTGATAACATCAGCCCCGAGATCGCCCAGTAGCTTGCCGCAGAGAAGTCCCTTTTCATCAGTCAGGTCTAAAACTCGGTATGGATTGAGCATACCTTCGGTCTTTTCTTGAGTCATAGTTTCATCCCGGTCTGAGCTTCGAACTCATTCATAGACGGCTGCTATCAAAATGCTTGCCTCTCCCTGACATTTTCTACCTGGCTCGTCCGTAGTCATCCTCCAACCTTTCCACATCTCCTAGCTCCGGGGTTGAGACTTCAAACAGGGTTGTGTCCTCTATCGCCTCCAGGCGATGTTTCGTCAGTGGAGGAATCCGGATACAATAACCGGGTTGAGCCAAAGACGATACTAACTGCCCATCGCTCCCTTCAATTTCTATCCGGGCTTTTCCTTCATAGATATACATACTTTCATCTTTCTCTTTATGGTATTGCAGGCTAAGCCTATGCCCTTTTCTAACGAAAATTAACTTACCGGCATACTTCGGAGTATGTGCCCATAATAGCTCATACCCCCAGGGCTTTTCAACTTTTCGGGGAAGCTTATCCGCCATGCTCAATTACCTCCAAAAAGCTTCGTCGTTCTCTAGACACCGGCTAGTTTTTTACCCAGCTTGAGCAGTTTTTTTACTCGAGCCGGCGTACTACTTTCGGCATAGATGCGCAGTAACGGCTCGGTCCCGGAGAATCTGATGAGCAGCCAGGTGGTATCCGACAGGATAAAGCGAAAGCCATCGGTAGTATCGAACTTTACTACCTTAACCCCGTCAATATCCTTCGGGGGATTCTGCTTGATGCGTTCGATTATCGCCGGCCGTGCCGCCTCAGGGAACTCTATATCGACACGGTCAAAATGATGTGGCCCTACCTTGCTATAGAGGTATTCTATGAGTTGTGAAGGGGTTTTGCCCGTCTTAACCATCAGGTCGAGAAAATAGAGAGCCGACAGGATACCATCTCTTTCTGGGGCATGACCGTGGAAACCGAAGCCGCCGCTTTCTTCACCGCCGATGAGCACATTCTCCGTCAGCATGAGCGGTGCGATGTATTTAAAGCCAACCGGTGTCTCGCGCACCGGCACATTAAATATCTCACCCAGTCGATAGAGCATACTACTAGTAGTTATTGTCTTGACGATAGTCCCCCGCTCACGGCGAATCTCCAACAGGTAAAGACAAAGCAGAGCAAAGACCTGAAGTGTAGTCAGGAACCTCCCCTTTTCATCGATAATACCGAGACGGTCGGCATCGCCATCGGTCGCCAATCCTGCGTTAGCCCCCTGCTGTCTCACGGTAGCTGAGAGCTTGGTCAAATTAGCGGCAATCGGTTCCGGACGTATCCCCGGAAATAGGGGGTTGCGCTCACTATTTATCTCAATTATCTCGATAGCGCCTCCGCCCAACAATGCCTTGAGATAGCCGGCGCCGGCGCCATACATCGGGTCAACAACTACCTTCAGTCTGGACTGGCGCAGCCCATCGAGGTTAATGAGTCCGGCTAAATGCTGGAAATAGATTGGCGCTAAATCCAGGTATTCTACTAAACCTTGTTCTAAGGCTTTAACCAGTGGTATCTGGTCTATCTCGCCTGTCGCCAGCGTCTGAGCAATATTCTTTTCCAGTTCAGCGACCATCTCCGGTGAAGCGCTGGCGCCGGATTCAGATTTATATTTAAAGCCGTTCCAGATAGCTGGATTGTGGCTGGCGGTGATGATAATAGCCCCGCCCGCCTTTTGAGCCAGGACGCCATAGCTAATCACCGGTGTCGGGGTCGCCTGGGGACAGAGGCTCACCTGTATTCCGTTACCAGCCACCACCTCAGCCACGGCTGAGGCGAAGTCCTCAGAGGCAAAGCGGGTATCGTAGCCGATAATCAATCCCCGACTGGCTAAGTCGGTTTGCTTTAAGTAGTCCGCCACCGCCTGGGCGCAAATCCGCACATTATCAAAGGTGAAATCCTGGGCGATGATTCCCCGCCAGCCATCGGTGCCGAATTTTATGGGGGTCTTGTTCAACCCTATCCCCTTTATCCCCTTCCCCTTGATAAGGGGAAGGGGAAGTATTTTTAAGAGGGGCTTCGCCCCTCTTAAATTCCCTAATTCTAGTCATTCCCGCTCCACCCTGTCATTCCCGCGAAGTTTGTCCCGTACTTGATACGGGAGCGGAAATCCAGATTTGAACCTATTACTCTTGACCTAGATTCCCGACCAAGTCGGGAATGACAATTGTCGAGACTTTTCTCCCTCTACTTCCCCAGCGCCTCTTTTCTGAGGATTTTGGCTTTATCGGTCTTTTCCCAGGGGAGGTCAAGGTCATCACGGCCGAAGTGGCCGTAGGCCGCCGTCTGCCGGTAGATGGGGCGGCGCAGGTCGAAATTCTGAATAATAGCTCCGGGCCTGAGGTCGAAGTGCTTATTAATCAAGGCAAGTAAAGCCCCATTCTCAACCTTACCCGTGCCGAAGGTTTCCACGGAGATGGAGAGGGGATGGGCGACGCCGATGACATAAGATAGCTGAATTTCGAGACGCTCAGCCAGTCCGGCGGCGACCATGTTCTTGGCAATATAACGGGCAGCGTAGGTTGCCGACCGGTCAACCTTGGTCGGGTCTTTACCCGAGAAAGCACCACCGCCATGGCGGGCAATACCGCCGTAGGTATCAACTAAAATCTTGCGACCGGTGAAGCCGGTATCCGCTACCGGTCCGCCAATGACAAAGCGCCCGGTAGCATTAATATAGAATTTCGTCTCTGCATCCAATAATGCCGCCGGGACTATTTCCTTAATTACTTCCTTGATAATATCCTGCTCCATTTTTTTGCGGTCGATTTCATTATGCTGAGCGGCGATAACCACGCTGGTAACACGTTTTGGGGTGCCTTTATCATATTCAACGGTTACCTGCGATTTTCCATCGGGGCGGAGGTAGGGCAAGGTTTTATCTTTTCTTACCTGAGCCAGGCGCCGGCAGAGCTTGTGTGCCAGGGATATCGGCAAGGGCATAAGCTCCGGCGTCTCATTACAGGCGAAGCCAAACATCACCCCCTGGTCACCGGCACCAAGCTCGTCAAGATGGCTTATGCCAGTGCTCTCTTTAGCCTCCAGTGACTTGCTTACGCCCATATCAATGTCGGTGGATTGCTCCTTAATACCATTGAGTATCCCGCAGGACTGATAATCAAAACCGTATTCGGGGTAGATGTAACCGGCGTCACGAACTACCCCCCGCACTATTCGAGGAATATCAATATAGCAGCTAGTAGTGATTTCTCCCAGGACGACCACCAGGCCGGTCGTCACTGCCGTTTCACAGGCAACCCGGCCATAAGGGTCCTGCGCCATGATTGCGTCGAGAATGGCATCTGATACCTGGTCACACAGCTTGTCCGGGTGTCCTTCGGTCACCGATTCCGCGGTGAGCAGGTATTTGGCTGATTCCTTAAAACTATTAGTCACTTTTTTCTCCTTTCGATATTCCTTCTTTATGTTCCTTCCTGCCAGCTGGCCAGATATTGCTTTTGCTTTAATGTCAGGCTGTCAATCTCGATACCCATAGAGTTCAATTTCAACCGGGCTACCTGCTTATCAATTTCTTCCGGTACCGGGTAGACCCTGGGTGTAAGTTTCCCCCTGTTTTTCACAATGTATTCCAGACACAGTGCTTGGTTGGCAAAGCTCATGTCCATAACACTGGCCGGGTGCCCTTCAGCCGCCGCCAGATTAATTAGCCTCCCCTCACCCAGCAGGTACAGATGGCGCCCATCACCCAGAGCATATTCATCGACGAAAGGTCGTATTGTCCGCTTACTGCGAGCTAAACTGGCTAAAGCCGGGATATTAATCTCGACATTAAAATGCCCGCTATTAGCCAGAATAGCGCCGTCTTTCATCACTTGTAGATGTGCTTTATCAATGACATTTTTGTCGCCGGTAACGGTAATGAAAATAGCGCCCACTTTAGCCGCCTCGATTAGTGGCATCACCTGAAAGCCATCCATGATTGCCTCCAAGGCACGCACCGGCTCGACCTCGGTGATAATCACCTGGGCACCCAGCCCCTTGGCTCTTAAGGCGATGCCATGCCCGCACCAGCCATAGCCGGAAACTATCACCTTTTTACCAGCCCACAGGATATTAGTCGCCCGGGTGATACCATCGATGGTACTCTGCCCGGTGCCGTAGCGGTTATCAAAGAGATACTTGGTCTGGGCATCGTTAACCGCAATTATAGGATACTTGAGCTCGCCTGCCTTTTGCTGGCTACGAAGCCTGATGACACCGGTGGTAGTTTCCTCAGTGCCGCCGATAACATCCTTGATTAAATCACGGCGCTTGGTATGAAGGGTAGTAACCAAGTCAGCGCCATCATCGACTGTAAGCTGAGGTTTATTGTCGAGAGCCGTATTAATGTGTCTGTAGTATGTTGCTTCATCCTCTCCTTTGATAGCATTGGTCGGAATGCCATAATCCACCAGAGCGGCCGCCGCCTCATCCTGAGTGCTGAGGGGGTTGGAAGCACAGAGGATAACATCGGCGCCGCCTTCCTTTAAGGCTAGAGCCAGATTAGCCGTTTCGGTGGTAATGTGGAGGCAGGCTGAAATTCTGACTCCCTTTAGTGGCTTCTCCCTGGAGAATCTCTCCCTGATTAGCTTCACTACCGGCATCTCACGGGCCGCCCACTCAATCCGTTGCTTGCCGGCTTCAGCTAATGCCAGGTCTTTAATGTCATAGTTTTTGGTTGAAGTCATTAACTACTCCTTAAGGCCAAAATTCATAATTGGCTTTATGATAGGATTTAACCACTTTAGATACCTTTTCTTAATTTCTGTCCTTTTAAAAAAATCCTTGGGGACACCTAGACGAGGAAGGAAATGGTAGAAAGGAAAGATAAAAAGTAATAGATAGCCAATAATTGCTAAGGGAATCCAAAGCGGATTCCAACCCCCCAACAGAATGAATATTAGGGCGAACCCAATTGCAATTGGTACAACGAGGTTGAAAACAAGTCGCGGCACCACATTCTGTGCCCCTGGTGCAAATACTTTTGTTTTATCTGGGTTATACATTTCGAAACATTCAGCTAATTGCTCAACATCGGTTTCCCTTTCTTCTTTTACATCCCAAAGGATTTCTTTGAGCTTATTTCTCTGCCTATCAACTATGTTCCCTCGCTGTTTACCTGACCATATAGCGAGACAAGTGAGCAATAAACCCACTATACCCAGACCAACAATCCACCCCTGGTTCTTCTGCACAATAGCAAAGGTAATGCTCGCCAAGACAGTTGCTTCAAATGCCAAGAAAAACGCTCTATACCATTGCTCCAGCTCGGTGTGGTAACTGATAGTATCGAAATAGAATCTGACAAGTTCCCTTTTTTCCATTTTTCCGTCCTCCTTTCATTTGAACTGACCAGCTACCCAATCGGGTATATCCAGTGTGCCCATAAGGAGCGGTTTTTGATGACAATCACTGCCACCGGTCATCAGTAGAACGTGCTTCCTGGCAAACTCGAGGTAGTGAGCCACCATCCCAGCATCGTGCCTTGAATGCCAGCACTCAATACCGTCAATGTATTGTAGCATATCTTCTTCGATAATATTCGTCTGTTCGGCTAAAGCGGGTATTTGGGCACATCGCACTTGACCAGATATTTATCAAATGCTTCTTGCTTATCCCTGACAAGCCCCTTTTCTACCAAGTAGTTAGCTATGTGGGGCCGGCCGAAGGCGCCGTCAACACTCTCCTCGCCGGTAATATAGATAATACCATATTCTTTAGCCAGGGCGATGGCTCTTTCCTGGCAGATTGTAGTATCGTGGTCAGTGATTGACATCAGGGCGATGTTTCTTTTTTGCCTCGCGGAAAACCTCTTCGACGGAAAGATTACCATCCGAACCAGTCTTAGTATGAATGTGTAAGTCGATTCTCATCTCTATCTCTTTGCCAGGCCGATAACGTACCAATCCTCAGGCAGGTCCTGGGAAGTATCAACTATCAGGTGGACGATGTTAAGATTGGGAAAGGTTCTTTTCAGGTCAGCTAAATCTACCGCCTCAAACTCTTTCTGGTTATTTAGGTAGGCTTGTTCCGTCACGGCGTTCGATTGATAGTCCTCCTTCGTCCGGCTTAGTATCCGCCTGATTGATACCTCCCGGGGGCAATCTGTTTGCAGAATGACAAAGGTCAGGTTGTGCTGAGCGGCTATCTCAGCGGCACGTCGCCTCAATGCCTGCGTGACGAAGGTAGCATCGAGAATGACACCATCGCCCTTCGCCACACTTTTCTCCGCCTGCCGAAACATCTCATCATAGACGGCCGTCCGCTTACTCATATCCGATGCCACTTTTTCATCCAAGATATCCTCGTTTTTCAGCACCTCCAGTCTGATGAGGTCGCTTCTGAGGAGCGGGTAGTTCTTAATCCTGGCGACCTCCCCAGCCATCCCTGTTTTCCGGGTGCCAGGCAGACCACAGGCAATAAGCACAAAGCCAGACCCCAGCTCATTTTCCACAAATTTTAGAAATGGCTCTTTCACTTGATGCGCTCCTATTGCTTTTTAATCAATGCCAGATTCCTAGATATAAGACTCGGCCAACTCAAAATACCTCCGGGCGACAGCTAAAATCCCTGTCTTTTCCTCCTCCGTGATATCAGGGTCATCGAGCTTGAAGCTCTCTACCTTCCCCCGCACATAAGCCCGGTAGCACTTATAGAAATTAAGTAACTGGACTAGCTCTCTATCCCGGCTGAAAGCGACATAGGCATTAACAAAGCTCTGAGAGAGGTCAGCCCGCCCGTAGTGGTCTAAATCCATCGCCAGGAAGGCAATCTCCGAGGCGACATCGCAGTACCGGAACCTATCGTTAAACTCAATGCAGTCATAGATGCAGATACCATCGGTAAAGCAAATATGGGCGGCATGAAGGTCGCCATGACAATCCTTTATTTTGCCATCGGCTATTCGCTTGCGGAAAATATAGGCATTATTCTCGATAAAAGCGTCGGTGTAGTCTTTGATACGCCGATAATTTTTCTGAGAAATAGTGATGCTAATGTATTTTATTGTCTGGCTGAAATTTTCCTCGGTATTCCGGGTAATAGTATTAATGTCACCAAAGACGCTGATAGTAGCATTAGTCTCCGCCTCTTGGTGGAATTCTACCAGCTTCCGTGCCACCCTGGTTACCATTGCTACCGACACCTGGTTGTTGCCCAGTAGCACATTCATCATGGCTGCCTCGGGGAGATGACGCATTTTTACGGCATACTCGATAACCTTTCCCCGACCTCCGATGAGAATATCGCCCCTGCCCCTGGTAATGGGCACGACACCTAGATAGGTATCAGGGCAGAGACGCTGGTTAAGTTCGACCTCTCGCCGGCAATAAAGGCGGCGCTTGTCCAGGGTAGTGTAGTCGAGGTAACCCAGATTTACCGGCTTTTTTATCTTGTAAACATAGTCACCGCTGAGGAAAATAAATGACATCTGGGTCTGCACCATCTTTACAGGTTGTGAGGCATCAGGATAAGCCTTGGGGTCTAATAATGCCTGAGCAATGGCTGGTAGCTCGGGTATCATCTTTACCTCTCTTCTAAAAGCAGGACTCAAAGGAACACAATATTCTAGTGTTCAGTCTCATAAATAGCTTTCAT
>JACQGQ010000073.1 GCA_016199495.1 Chloroflexota bacterium | reverse complement strand
TGATAAGGGGAAGGGGGATAGAGGGGGATGGGGTTACCCCAAATAACCTCAACCGGGATAAATGGTATAATAATAGTAGGGACATTATCAGCAAAATAAAGCTGAGATAGTATACAAAATGAGTGTTATCGACGAAATAAAGCAGAAGACAGACATTGTTGACATTGTCAGCCAGTACACCTCCTTAAAGAAGGCCGGGCGAAACCTGACTGCCCTGTGTCCCTTCCACAGTGAAAAGCGCCCCTCCTTTTTCGTCTATCCCGAACAGCAGAGTTGGCACTGCTTTGGTGCCTGTAATAGCGGTGGCGATGTCTTTTCTTTTGTTATGAAAAAACAGGGTATTGATTTTGGGGAGACGCTACGTCTTCTGGGGCAAAGGGCGGGGGTTACTATTCCATCAAGATTTGAACCGGATGCCAGGAAAGACGAGAGGGAGAGACTATATCAAGCTAATGAAACCGCCGCCCAGTATTTCCATAATTTGCTCCTCAACTCTCCCGCCGCAGAAAAGGCGAGAAATTACCTAGCTAGCCGCAGTATCTCGGCAAAAACCGTTAGCGACTTTCAACTGGGCTTCAGCCTGAATAGCTGGGAGGCGTTAAAGCAATACCTGCTGGAGAGGGGCTATGCCGAGAGCGAACTGCTTGAAGCTGGCTTACTGGTAGAAACGGAGGACGGAAAAACTCATGACCGCTTTCGCCATCGCCTGATATTCCCGATAAATGATAGCCGGAGCCATACTACAGGTTTTGGCGCCAGGGTGCTTGATGACTCGCTACCTAAATACCTCAACTCACCGCAGACGCCAGCCTTTGATAAGAGCAGTAGTCTTTATGGCATAAATCTGGCGGCGCCAGCTATCAGACAGCAAAATCAAGCCGTGATTGTCGAGGGCTACACCGATGTTATTACCGCCCACCAGAATGGTTTTACCAATGTCGTGGCGACTATGGGAACCGCCGTTACCGAGAAACAGCTAACCTTCCTCAAGAAACTGAGTAATGCCGGGAAAATTGCCCTCGCCCTTGACGCCGATGCCGCCGGTGAAGAAGCCACCCTGCGTAGCATTAACTATGAAAATAGCCTTGATATCGAGGTCAAATTTGTTATTTTGCCAAAAGGCAAAGACCCCGATGATGTTATCCGAGAGGATAGCCAAACCTGGCAGGCTATGGTCGATGGTGCCTTACCGGTAGTTGATTATACCTTCACCAGGGACGAATCTTTAGCTATCGATAGACTGCTGCCTATCATCGCCATGATAAAGGATGATTTACGTAGAGACCGCTATCTGACAAAGCTGGCAGAGTTGAGCGGACACGCTTATAAGAAATTAGAGTTAGAGTCAACCCTACAAGGGTATCTAACCAGGCAAAAAGTTAAAGAGCCAAAGTCAGCAGCGGTGGCACGGGTTGTGCATTCGCTCCATTCCAGCCCCCTTGAAGAATATTGCCTCGCCTTGCTACTGCAACACCTCCAGCTTAAAAACAAGAATGAAGGTCTGTTAGCCGAATACTTTGAAAATAGTGAAAACCGTGAAGTCTTTACCGCCTGGCAGCAGACTGATGACCTATCATCACTGAAGGCCTGGCTTGACACGACCATTTGGGAGCACCTTGATGCCTTAATTAACAAGAAGATACCCTCCAACCGGATAGAGCAGAAATATGCTAACTGTGTCCTCCGCCTGCGGGAAAAGTTCCTCCGAGCTTTGGAGACAAAGAAAGGGGCGGCACTAACCTTAGAAGCAGAGACGGGCGGCACGGTTGCCGAGATGGCCAAGCTCAAGGAGCAAGGTATAGAAGTAAGCACTCAACTGAGGGAAGTCTTTACTCAAAAAGCTAGCCGAGATTGGGAACAAAGGAGATAGAAAATGACCTTAGAACACTTCGATGACCCGAAACAATTTTTAGCTGACGATGAGAACGATGATGGGCCGTCTGCCACTGATGAGATCGACGATGAGCTTAAATCCCCTGAGGATTTAGAATTAGAAACGCCGCTGGAACCACTGGAACCACTAGAAGTAGAAACGCAGGAAGTTGCCGATGACCCGGTTCGCTTGTACCTTCATGAAATCGGTAAAGTGCATCTGCTTACTGCCGAAAATGAAAAGGACTTAGCCAAAAAAATAGAGGCGGCGAAACGTATCAAGGAGATTAGGCAAGACTACTTAGAGAGACACGGAGAATATCCTTCAGCCACGGAGATAGTACTGACGGCGCTCAAAGAAATCGGGCAGGCGGCGACTATCATCCATCTTCTCCAGGAACAACTCAATTTAACATCTTCGGACAGCTTTATGGAGAGCATCTCTAATCATGAATTGCGGGGCAGTATTGAAGGCGTCATCAACCAGCAACTGGTGCAGGCAATGGCTTACAAGATAGATAAACCCATGCCTGAAACAGAGCAGATTCTTATCAATCTGTCAGTAAATTGCAGCCTGCTACCAGAGCAAGTCCTCGCGGCTATCGCTGATAGCACCTCACTGGCCGATATGGAAAATCTGGTGACCGAGGAGGCTTTCATTAATTCTATCCAGATTTATGAAAAGCAAATCAAGGCTTACCTGGCTAATATTGAACGGGAGTCTCAAAAGGCAGAAAAGCATCTCATTGAAGCCAACCTGCGCCTGGTAGTCAGCATCGCCAAAAAACATGTGGGACGGGGCATGTCTCTCCTTGACCTTATTCAGGAGGGGAATATCGGGTTAATCAGAGCTGTCGAGAAATTCGACCACCACCGAGGTTATAAATTCAGCACTTACGCCACCTGGTGGATTCGTCAGGCAATTACCCGGGCGATAGCTGACCAGGCTCGTACTATTCGTGTGCCGGTTCATATGATTGAAACCATCAATAAACTACTGAGGGTAAGTCGCCGCTTAGCCCAGGAATATGGACGAGAGCCGAGCTCCAAGGAAATTGGCCAGAGAATGGAACTATCCCCGGAGAAGGTGAGAGAGGTAGTCAAAGTAGCACAACTGCCAGTATCACTGGAGGCACCTATCGGTGAGGAGGAAGATAGTAACCTGGGTGACTTCATTGAGGACCGCAATGCTTTACCCCCGGTTGATGCCGCCTCTAAACAATTGCTCAAGGAACAAATCGACGATGTGCTCTCCGCCCTTACCCATCGTGAACGGCGGGTACTCCGACTAAGATTCGGGCTTGAGGATGGACGAAGTCGCACCCTGGAGGAAGTCGGGCAGGAGTTCAATGTAACCAGAGAACGGATTCGCCAGATTGAAGCTAAAGCGCTGCGCAAGCTACGCCACCCCTCCCGCAGCCGCAAACTCAAGGACTATCTGGAGTGAGCGCTTCAGAGACCCTATCCCCTGTATCCCCTTCTCCTTACTAAGGGGAAGGGGAGTGTAGGTAAGAGAGGGGGAACGAGGGGGTGAGGTAGATAAATAATCTTTTTTACCCAGGCGGGTTGCCAGTCAGTCTTTTACTGCTTAACCAAAAAATATCTCGGCCACTTTATAGATATTCAGGTTTACCGTTTTTATGCCATCGGCCACCAGTTCTAAAGGGACGCTGGTAATTCTATTGCCTTTCAGAGCCGTCATCTCTCCATACCTTTTTTCTTCTATCAACCTGACCGATTTCACGCCAAAAGCTGTTGCCAGACTGCGGTCGTAAGCCACCGGCGTCCCTCCCCGTTGCACATAGCCCAAGGAAGAAACCCTGGTCTCCAAGCCTGTTTTTTGCTCAATTATCTCCCCGATAACACTAGCTATCCCACCCAATCCAGGTGCCTTTTCATTCCCCGGGACACCGGAGCTACGCCTTTCTCTAGTTTTCCCTTCTAATTTTGTTCCTTCGGCGACGACGACAATAGTAAAATTTATACCCTTTTTATTTCTGCGTGTCAGCATCTGGCAGAATTCTTCCAGCTTCTCCTCGTCCAGAGGAATTTCAGGAATTAAGATGGCATCGGCGCCATTAGCCATACCGGCATAAGTAGCAATCCAGCCGGCGTGGCGGCCCATTACTTCGAGAAGCATGACACGGTGATGGCTTTCCGCAGTAGAACGCAGCCTGTCCAGAGCATCGGTAGCAATCTGGACAGCAGTTTGAAAGCCTATGGTGAAATCAGTCCCTTTGACATCATTATCAATGGTTTTAGGTATTCCGATGGCGGGAAGACCCATTTTAAATAGCTTACTGGTGACCGCCAGCGTCCCTTCTCCCCCCAAAACCACCAACGCCTCTAATCCTAGCTGCTCAAATCCATCGAAAACTTGTTGCCGGCCATTTTCAGTTTGGAAAGGACTGAACCTTGAAGTTCCCAGGATTGTTCCTCCCCGGTCAATAATTCCCGAAGTTTTAATTCTATCCAATACCTCGTTTTCATCATCAATAAAACCCTTCCAGCCATTACGAATTCCGATTACTTCATAGCCTTCCTGGATGGCTGTTTTTGTCATCGCCCTGATGGCCGCATTAAGCCCCGGGCAATCGCCACCTCCAGTCAGAATCCCAATCCTTTTCTTCCTTTCCATTGGCACCTCCGATTATCAAAGAACCTATCCCAGACTCAAGAAATAAAGCTCCGCTTTTTGATATCCTGCCTCTCACTAATAGACACTTTAGATAGATAAACTAGTTTTGTCAATGACTATCAGAGAAATACTAGAGGGGGGATGTCTACAAAGGGCTTCGCCCCTCTTTTTTAATATCCCCCCATCCAAAGGAAAGGAGATAAGGTGGATAAATAATCTCCTGACTATGCTAAAATAAATAAACTAAGACGGTTATCGAGGAGTTGCGTCAATGATTCCCATTAAGTTAGCCGTGCGTAATTTCATGCCCTACGGGGATAATGTGCCCGCACTCCATTTTAGCGGCATCCACGTCGCCAGCATCTGTGGCAACAATGGCAACGGTAAGTCGGCTCTGATTGACGCCATGACCTGGGCACTGTGGGGCAAAACCAGGGCTAAGAGTGACGACGACCTCATTCACCTCGGTCAGACAGAAATGGCGGTGGAGTTTGACTTCGCCGTCGGGCAGCAAGCCTACCGCGTCATCCGCAAGCACGCTAAACCGAAACGACGCCGGGCATCGGGACAGAGCAGTCTTGATTTGCTCATCGCCAGCGGCGATGGCTTCAAAGTAATCTCCGGCGATGGCATAAGACAGACAGAACAGAAAATTGTCGCCCTGCTGCACATGGATTACGATACCTTCATTAACAGTGCCTTCCTGCGCCAGGGTCACGCCGACGAGTTCACGCAAAAACCCCCCGGTAAACGCAAAGAGGTGTTAGCCAACATCCTGGAGCTTTCTCGCTACGACGAGCTTGAAGAACAAGCCAGGGAACTGGCGAAGCAGCAGGAAACGGAGAAGGCTCTGGCTGAAAGTGCTATCAAGGATATTAGCGATGAATTAGCCCGGAAGCCGACCTACGAGGCTGAGCTGGCGCAGGCACAGAATCAGCTCTCCTCCGTAGACAAAGTAATCAGTCAACAGGAATCCGGACTAAACGAACTGCGGCAGAAAAAAGAACTGCTGAAAAACAAGCAGTGGCAACTAGCTCAGTTGGAGGAACACCTGGCCGAAACAGCCAGAGCGCTGGCACGCTGGGACGCCCAGAGCCAACAACACCATGCTCAAATCAAGGAGTACGAGGAGCTAATTGCCCAGCGTGCCGCGATAGAAGATGGCTATGCTCAGTTTACCGGCGCCAAAAAGTTAAAAGACGAACTTGACCAAAAGCTCAGACTAAGCAGCGAACTAAATGAAGGCAAACACCGCCTGGAGATGACTATTGTCCGGGCCAGTCAAGCCCTGCTTAAAGAGCACGCCCTGGCGGAAAACAAAATCGGCGAGTTGGAAGCCAGCCGCCAGAAAGTACCCCAGTTTAAGAACGAATGGCAACAGGTGCAAACTGAATTAGGCCGTTTGGCTGAGGAAGAAGAAACACTCCGGCAGCAAAGGCAGAGCAGCCAGGAACTACGAACCCAGGTCCACGCCCTGGAATCCAGCCAAGCCCGACTGGAAGAAGAGATAGCTGAGATAGCAGAAAAACTTAACCTCCTGCTGGGCGAAAGTGGCGCCAGATGTCCCCTATGTGAGACGGAACTGGGTAGCGACGGCCTCAAGCTCATTGAGACAAAATACACCGCCGCTAAGCACGGCAAAGCCGACTCTCTAAAGTCGGCGCAAAGCGAACTGGCCCAGCAGAATATCGAGCTCAGGTCAATAGAAAGTGAAATATCCCGGGTAGAAGCCCGGCTCAAACAAGATAGAACTTCGGCACAGAGTAAAATCAGCCTCATCAGTCGGGAGATTGACCAGGCTGAACTGGCGGGTAACCAGCTCAGCCAAACCAGGAAACTACTGGCTGAAATTGAAGAGCGCCTGGCGAAAAAAGATTTCGCCATTAGTGAGCAGGCGGCGCTGCAGCAACTGGACGGGGAACTGGGTAAACTTAACTACGACTCCCAGCAGCACGAACAGCTGCGCCACCGTCTGACCAGTCTCGAGCAATATGAAAACCCCAAACGAAGGCTGGTAGAAGCCGACAGGCTCATCAATCAGGCAAAAGAGGCGGCGGCTAGAGCCGAGCAAGCTGCTCAAGAACTGGGCCACAGCCTCGAGGCTGATAACCAAAAAGGGCAGGAGCTAACCCTAGCACTAAGCTCACTGCCCCAGCTCGTTGCTGAACTAGCCCGGGCTGAAGCCGAGCACCAGATACTGAGCCGGCAGCAAAAACAAGCCCAGGAGATAGTGGGCAGTGTCAAGGGAAAGCTAGAACGCTGCGCTGAACTGGAGATAAAAAGGGGTGAAAAGGCAAAATCCCTGGCTCAAGCCGCCAGGGAGGAGAAAATTTATCGGGAGCTGGCTCAGGCTTTTGGCAAAGGGGGCATACAAGCCCTGCTCATTGATAGCGCCCGTCCCGAAATTGAAGCTGAAGCCAATAAATTGCTGGGACGCATGACTGATAATAGAATGCACGTCAAAATCGAAACACAGCGTCCCACGAAAAAAGGAGAGGTTATTGAAACCCTGGATATCAATATCTCTGACGAGTTAGGCACACGAAATTACGAGATGTTTAGCGGTGGCGAAGCCTTCCGTATCAACTTCGCCATTCGCATCGCCCTGTCCAAACTACTGGCGAGACGGGCCGGGGCACCACTGCGCACGCTGATTATCGACGAAGGTTTCGGCACTCAAGATAGCAGCGGTCTGGAAAAGCTTAGAGAGGCGATAATCTCCATCCAGGATGACTTTGAAAAGATACTGGTCATCACTCATATCGAGGAGTTCAGGGACACCTTCCCCAACCGCATTGATGTTATCAAGACCGCCGCAGGCTCAACCATTGAAGTAAGTTAATTTGTGGGAACCCCATCTCCCTGTGTCCCCCTTCCCCTGAAGGGGAAGGGGGAGAAATATGTTAAGAGGGGCTGACGCCCCTCTTAACGCCCGGTTTTTTACTCTAAGATATTTTGGTAGCCCACATTGGATTCGAACCAGGAGAGAGTCTAAGAGGGGCGAAGCCCCCTCTTTCTTTTTCTTCCCCCTCTCCTTTGAAGGAGAGGGGGATTAAGGGGGTGAGGTCAATAAAATCTATAAACCTAGGGTAGGGGCAATTCCCTGCATTGCTTTTAAGCCCAACTCAATGAACTCATCCAGCTCAAGCCCGAGTTCACTACAGCTAGCCATCTGCTCCCGGCTGGCACCGGCGGCAAAGCTCTTTTCCTTAAATCTTTTCCTGACCGAGTTAGCCTCGATACCAGCCAGCTTTTTATCGGGCCGCACCAGAGCCGCCGCCGTGATTAAACCCGTCAGCGGGTCAGCACAAAATAGTGCCTTATCGAGTTTGGCCTCCCGGGGAATACCGTGGGCTTCATTATGACAGAGGATAGCGTGCACTACCGCCTCACTAACTCCCATTTCTCTCACCAGGTCAGCCCCCAGCTTACTGTGGTTAGTCATGTCCCCCCCGGTAAGTTCCACATCGATATCGTGCAGCAGACCGGCCAGCCCCCACTCCTCCTCATCCTCACCAAGCCGCCCCGCCAATGCCTCCATGATTGCCTCAGTAGCTAACATATGCTTCACCAGATTTTCATTGTCCACGTTAGCTCTAACCGAGTCGAGTGCTTCTTCACGAGTCATTTCTGCCTCCTCTGCTGCGGGGCGATGCCAGGAGAGAGATTAGTATCAGTCCGATAACGCTGAACACGACCAGAATTAAAAAAGCTAGCCGGTAATTACCCATTATATCAAATATCCGGCCGGCGAGCAGCGGGCTGATAAAACTGCCGAAGGTACCGGCAAAGAGGGTAACACCAAGTATGGCACCGAGTGATTGCAGCCCGAACAACCCGGCCAGCATCGGGGAAAGTAAGGCAAAACTACCACCATGGGCTGTCCCGTAGATGGCGGCAAAAAGATAAAACATCCAGGCCTCGGTGGCGAACTGTAACCAGACAAGAGAGATGACTAAAAGAGAAAAGGAAATCAGATACGTCGCTTTCGTCCCTAAACTGTCGCTCAGACTGGGCAAGCCAAACCGGCCGAGAATACTAAAGCCGCCAATGACACCAACGATGGTGGCCGCTATCGTCGGCGAAATACCAATGTCGGTAATGTGGGGGACAATATGCAACATGACTACCTGCATGCAAAACATAAAGCTGAACCAGGCTGCGGAAAATATCCAGAATTGCCGGGTAGCCATTGCCTCCTTCACCGAAAACTGGCGAGTTTTAATAGTCGACCCGGCGGCCGCTAGCTCGGTAGCGCCATCCGGCAGCGCCCCTATCTGGCCCGGGTCACGCTTAAAAAGCAGCGCCATTAATACAATCCCCACCAGGGTAATGGCGCCGATAATGAGATAAGCCTGGCGCCAGCCATAGCCGGAGATGAGCCAGTTGGCCAACAAAGGCACGACCATAATGCCGATACCAGCCCCGACTTTAGTAATGCCAATCATCATCCCCCGTTTTTTGACGAACCATCTGGCTACGGTGGCTACTATCGGTACGTCGGCAGCACTCATGCCGGCACCAACCATTACCCCGTAGAAGAGATATAGTTGCCAGAGAGCATTAACCTGCGACATTAGTAAAATACCCGAACCCATAATTAAGCCACAAGCTACCAGGACCATCCGGGGACCATATTTATCAGTTAATCTACCGGCAGGAATACCGGAAAAGCCCATTACCAGAGAGGCAATCGATGTCGCCGCCGAGGTGGTCGCCCTCATCCAGCCAAACTCAGACGCCAAAGGCTTAAAGAAGACGCCGAAAGAAGTATAAGCCCCCACCAGCAACACCGAAGCAACCAGACCAGCGACAACGACAACGTAACCATAGAAAAATCCAGCGGGTCTTTTGTCAGGCAAATTTATCTCCAATCGGAAGCAGCTTACCAGAACAGGGATGATACCCAGCCAGGCAATACTCAACCAGTCAAAGCATATTCCACATTCTTAGACAGTAGCCGGCTCAAATACCATCCGGTAGCTGAAGAGCTCTGTTGTGCTATCTCCTCAGGCGTCCCGGTAGCAATCACATAGCCGCCCTCGTCACCGGCACCGGGACCGAGGTCAATAATATAATCGGCGTTCTTAATCACATCGAGGTGATGTTCAATGACAATCACCGTGTTACCAGCATCAACCAGTCGCTGTAGTACCCCGAGGAGAGCGGCCACATCCGCAAAGGAAAGGCCGGTAGTCGGCTCATCAAGAATATAGAGTGTCCGTCCGGTAGACCGCCGCGCTAGCTCGGTCGCCAGTTTTACCCTCTGCGCCTCGCCACCGGAAAGAGTCGGCGCTGGCTGACCTAAACGAATATAGCCCAGTCCGACATCACGCAGGGTCTCCAGCTTACTCCTGACTCTGGGGAAATGCTCGAAGAAAACTAGGGCTTGCTCGACCGACATAGCCAGCACCTCGGCTATATTTCTGTCCTTAAATTTAATCTCCAGGGCCTCACGGTTGTAACGCTTTCCCTGGCAGACTTCGCAGGGGACGGTCACATCAGGCAAAAACTGCATCTCAATCTGAATAAAACCCTCCCCGCCACAAGCTTCACAGCGCCCACCCTTAACATTGAACGAGAAGCGGCCGGGAGCATAGCCCCGCAGCCGGGCTTCAGGAACAGTGGCAAAAAGCTCACGGATAGGGGTAAAGGTGCCGCTATAGGTAGCCGGATTACTGCGAGGGGTACGCCCGATAGCCGACTGGTCGATATTGACCACCTTATCAATATGCTCGACACCGCTAATACCGTCACAAGCACCGGCCTTCTCCCTCGACCGGTAAAGGAGCTGTGCCAGCTTCTTAGACATAACTTCATCGATAAGACTGCTCTTACCACTACCGGAAACCCCGGTGATAGCCACAAATTTACCCAGGGGGATATGGACATCGATATTCTTCAGGTTATTTTGCCTGGCTCCCTTGATGACTATCTCCTCGCCCGAGCCGGGGCGGCGCTGCGGCGGCAGGGGGATTTGCTTCACCCCGCTGAGATACTGACCGGTTATTGACTCCCTTGAGTTCATAATATCGGTAACCGTCCCCGCGGCGACAATTTGCCCGCCATGCTCCCCGGCCCCGGGCCCCATATCGATAATATGGTCGGCCGCCCGCATCATCGCTTCATCATGTTCCACCGTCAATACGGTATTCCCCAAATCCCTCAGCTTCTTCAGGGTCTCAATCAAACGGGAGCCATCGGCCGGGTGTAAACCCACTGTCGGCTCATCGCAAATATAAAGGACACCCATCAGCCCGCTGCCAATCTGGGTAGCCAGGCGAATTCGTTGCCCCTCGCCACCACTCAGGGTAGCTGAAGGACGGTCAAGGGTAAGATAGCTCAAACCGACATTCATGAGAAAACCCAGACGAGCTTGAATCTCTTTCAGAATCTGGTGAGCTATCATCTGCTCACGCTCGGTAAGGATAGCCTGGTTACCATCACTGCCCAGAACCGATACCCACTCCAATGCCTGAGTAACTGACAGTGAGCTAACATCAACGATATTTTTATCGTCGATAGTTACCGCCAGTGACTCCGGTTTAAGGCGCTTACCCTGGCAAACCGGGCATGGTGTCGACGTCATATGGCGCCCAATCTCAACCCGGGTGCGCTCCGACTGCGTATCCCGACTGAGGCGTTCTAAATAGGGAATCACCCCCTCATAGCCGGTGAAATGTTCCCTGACCCGACCGTAACGATTCCTGTGTTTCACCAGCTTCCCCTCTTCCCCATAGAGCACCAGTTTAAGGTGATGTTCACTCAACTCCTTAACCGGCTGGTACGTTGAGAAATCATACCGCCTGGCCAATACCTCCAGCTCATGGGCATGCCAGGAGAACCACCAGCCGGGATGTATTGCCCCCTCAGCTATGGAGAGTTCCTTGTTGGGAATAATCAACTCAGGGTCTATCTCCAGCTTAATACCGAGGCCGGTGCAGGCAGGACAGGCACCATGAGGGCTATTAAAGCTAAATGTTCTGGGAGCAATCTCACCCAGGCTAATCCCGCAATAGACACAGGCAAAATGCTCCGAGAAGAGCAACTCCTCGCCATCAACAATAGACACCAGCACCACACCGGCGCCAAGCTTGAGCGCCGTCTCCACTGAATCAGCCAGGCGGCTCTGGCTACCGTTTTCCCCGGCGACTAATCTATCCACGACCACCTCGATGGAGTGCTTTTTATTCTTATCAAGTTGCAACTCCTCAGACAGGTCATAGATGTGCCCATCGACCCGCACTCTGACGTAGCCCGCCTTACGCAAATCATCAAAGACCACCTGGTATTCACCCTTGCGGTCTCTAACCAGCGGTGCCATCACCATAATCCGCGTGTTTTCAGGTAGAGCCTGAATAGCATCGACAATCTGCTGCACTGTTTGACTGGCAATCTCTCGCCCGCACCTGGGGCAATGGGGGTGACCCACCCTGGCAAAAAGCAGGCGCAGGTAATCATAGACCTCGGTTACCGTACCCATTGTCGAACGTGGATTCCTACTGGCACCCTTCTGGTCAATCGAGATGGCCGGGCTTAACCCTTCAATATAATCGACCTCGGGCTTTTCCATCCTGCCCAGAAACTGGCGGGCATAGGCGGAGAGAGATTCCACATAACGGCGCTGCCCCTCGGCGTAGATGGTATCAAACGCCAGCGAACTCTTCCCTGAGCCGGAAACACCGGTAATAACTACCAGCTTATCCCGCGGGATAACCACATCTACGTTCTTGAGGTTGTGCTCACGCGCCCCTTTGACCACTATGGCATCTAACGGCATTTTTCACCCTATCTGGCCGCCATCTTTTCGAAGGTAGGCCGACAAAATTCTTCTGCCAGCATTGTTTGCCGGCAGAAAACCCCTATCCTGCCATTTCATTTTAGCATCTAAAGCTAAAGCGTAACAAGGGCAGAAACAAGCCCACCCCGTCTCCCTCCCCAAAGCCGTAACTACATTCCGCAGCGCACAGATTTATGATATAGTGCTAGGGGATTTCATTTATTCCCTTGACTATTAGCAAATGTGGCTGGCAAGACCCCGTAGCCCTTGTGTTACCCAGGCAGATTGTTCTTACTCAGGAGAAAGAACCCGTTGAATTTAGACATTATCAGTCAGGTGAAAGCCAGGAGTAAGAAGGTTTTTTATGGGTGGTGGGTGGTGGTAGCAGGTACCGTAATCGGCGCTTTTGGTGCCGGTACAATTTTCTACGGATTCAGCGCCTTCTTCAACCCCATGATTGCCGAATTTGGTTGGCCACGGGCAGCCATGGCCGGTGTCTCTTCACTATCCCGGCTAGAGGGGGGACTTCAAGGACCAATTGCTGGCTGGCTGGTTGACAAGTTCAGCCCCCGAAGGATACTGCTCATCGGCGTGACAATCGCTGGTATTGGTTTTATGGCACTATCGCTAGTCAACAGTCTTTTGAGCCTGTACCTTATCTTTGGTCTACTCCTATCTATGGGCTTTAGCCTGGGCTACAATAATGCCCCCCAAGCGGCCGTGGCCCGGTGGTTTATTAGAAAAAGAGGACGTGCCTTCGCCATCTTACTTTCAGGTAACGGTATTGGTGGCGCCCTATTCCTACCCCTGATTGCCTTTCTCATTACTCAGTTTGGCTGGCGGTGGGCAGTCATCTTTATCGGGCTGGCGACGCTGGCAATCCCCCTTACCCTGAGCCTGCTGATTAAAAACAGCCCTGAAGAAATGGGATTACAGCCCGATGGCCAACCGGGCACACAGGAAAGTCTGTCTCTAGAAACGGAATTCACTACCGAAGAAGTCGATTTCACCGTTCGGGAAGCACTGAAAACAGGCTCCTTCTGGACCTATGCTATCGCTATGATGTTGAGGTCATTTATCCTGAGCGCCATCGTGGTACATCAGATTCCCCACCTGGTGGATATGGGTATTTCCTACCAAACCGCCTCAGCGGTGCTGGGACTGATGATATTGATAAGTATCCCTGGCCGATTACTGTTCGGCTGGCTGGGTGACCGGTTCAGTAAAAAGATTCTCCTGGCACTGCTTTGCTTCGTGCAGGGTGCCGGAGTATTTATCTTTATTCAGGCTAATACCTTACCATTGTTATATCTCTACATCGTCATCTATGGACTAAGCTATGGGGGGGTAATCCCTCTGACCATTGCCCTGAGGGCCGACCTATTTGGCCGCCGTAATTTCGCCACCATCGGCGGGTTGACGATGCCCCTATCTATGATAGGCGCGGTGACAGCGCCAATTTTAGCCGGTTACCTCTACGATGTTTCGCAAAGCTACAGTCGGGCTTTCTACATCTTCCTCGTCATGATTGTCCTTTCCGGAGTACTCTTCCTCTTTATACCACGCCCCACCCCTCCTAAGAGGTATTCTTAAAATTGTCCCCGTAAGCTCCGGCTGATAGCTATTTTAGACGTAATGCACAAGCAGCCGGTTGAGATTGCTTATCAACCCCGTTAGATTTTCTGACCGGGATAATCTCACCCCCCAGGTTTTTTATCCGGATTGTGTTGCCAAACGGCACCAGGACATGCTATCCTTTGAAACTTATGAATGATTCATCCGATGCCAGCAGGCGGACAAGAGTGGACAACAAAAGCAAGCTTGAGCTCGTCAGGGTAGAGAGTCAGCCCCTGAGCGGCGCCAAGGCGCGTGTCACCCTCACTACCGCCCGTGGTGACATCGAGGCGATATTTCACCCGGCCGCGGGCGCCAGCGGGGTGGTCTGGGTCTGTGGCTCTCGGGGCGGGCTTGACGGTCCCTCTTTCGGCATTTTTGACACGTTAAGCCAGCAGCTCATCTACCAGGGGCTCAGCTCGCTGCGCCTCGATTACCGTCTGCCCGGGGATTTCAACCAGTGCGTCCTCGATGTGCTGGTAGGCGTTGATTTTTTCCAGCAAAAAGGGGTGGATAAGGTTGCCCTGGTCGGCCATTCCTTCGGCGGGGCCGTGGTCATCATGGCCGGCACGATGAGCCACCAGGTGAAGGCGGTGGTGGGGCTGGCCAGCCAGACCTTTGGCGCCCATCGGGTGCACGAGCTATCACCGAGGCCGCTCTTGCTAATTCACGGGGAGCGAGACCGAAACCTGCCCGTCCGCTGCTCGGAAGACATCTACCAGTGGGCCAGGGAACCCAAAGAACTGGTAATCTACCAGGGCTGCGGCCACTTCCTCAGGGAATGCCATCAGGAGCTAGCCGACCGGCTCAAGGGCTGGCTGGTCGACAAATTGGGCTACTCCCCGGCAGCCAAGTCGTAACCACATTCCGCCGGTAAGGATTCATCTCTATATGTCTATATGCTGAGACATTGGCCGGCTCTCGAGAGAGCACTGCACTGAAGCTCCCGCGTCTGAAATTGCCCGGTTACAGACAACCAATGAAAGGATTTAAAGAATAGTTGGACACGTTAGAGGTTAGTCACGAAGTGACATACCCAAGTTGTGTGCCATCCTATTCTGCTATATTGAGTAAGCATTTTGCAGTACTTCTGAAGGGGTGGTTATATTTTCCTTCACCTTCAGCATGCCATCCTTTCTTAGTGGTATCATCCCTTCTTTGAGAGCCTGAGCTTTTAGCTCGGGCATGGAACCCCGATTCACAATGATGGTTCTTATTTTATCGCTGATACGCATTGTTTCAAAAAGGGCGGTTCTTTTCCGGTAGCCAGAGTTGCATAGTTCGCAACCGGCTCCATAAAGGAATTCAGACCGTTCCTCAGCACAGTCCGCGGCATAAGCCATCTGCTCTACCAGAGAAACCTTGACGTTCCGAGCGCAATTGGGGCAAATTTTTCGTACCATACGCTGCGAAACAACGCCAACAAGCGCCGAGGATATTAAAAACGGTTCGATTCCCAAATCAAGCAGGCGAGAAACCACGCTTACGGCGTCATTGGCATGGATTGAAGATAGTACCAGGTGCCCGGTGAGAGCTGCCTGCATAGCAATCTGGGCTGTTTCGGCATCGCGTATCTCGCCAATTAGTATCACGTCAGGGTCAGCCCGTAATGTGGACCTGAGCCCCTTAGCAAAAGTCAACCCGGCCTGTACGTTAACCTGCATCTGGGTAATGTGATAAAACTCGTATTCTATCGGGTCTTCAATAGTGATAATATTCCTCTGCCAGTAGTCGAGACTATTGAGTGAAGCATACAGAGTGGTCGTTTTGCCAGCACCAGTAGGACCACTGACCAATATCATACCATAAGGAGCCCGGAGCATCTCCCGATACTGTGCTAGACTCTCCGCACGGAATCCCAATTCGGTTAAGTCTATGACAACTTTAGAGTTATCAAGGAGCCGTAAGGCGGCTGTTTCGCCATGTGCCGAGGGCATAGTAGCCACACGAATATCTATTCTCTTCTTGTGCCCGTTCGGCCCGTTTCTTTCAATAGCTAACTGCCCGTCCTGAGGATGATGATGGTCAGCAATATTCAAGTTAGCCAGGATTTTAATTCTGGAGATAAGTAACCTGGCTGTGTGCAGAGGTAAGCTGAGGACATCGTGAAGAACACCATCGATACGGTAGCGCACCAGTAGTTCATGTTTTTGGGTTTGCAAATGAATGTCAGAAGCACCAGCTCTCACCGCATCTTCCAGGATAAGCGAGAAAGCCCTGATTATCGGCGAATCATCTTCTCCTATTACTATAGTTTGTTCCCCATCTATGATACTGGGTGACTTAATTCTGGAGAGCTGCCTCTCTATTTCCTGATAGGAGTCCTCGCTAGAATCTTCCTCAGAGGACTTATAGTAAAAATCGAGCACCTCCTGAATCTTCTCAGCACTGACTGCCACGGGCTCGACACACAGGTTGGTGAGCGCACTCAGTGTATCGGCAACTGTGATATCGCTCGGGTTTGTCATGGCTAAACGCAGGACTTTACCGTTGACCTCCAGAGGTATCACATTAAACTTCCGGGCGGTCGCCTCCGGGACCAGTTCTAAAACCTCGCGTTTGATATTGGGCACGCCTGACAGGGGTTGAAGGCTTTCTAAAATTTCTCGTTGTACCACCATGTTCCCACCTCCTGGCAATCTTTTCCAGTATAACTTCTGACCCAAGCGGTCTTCATTGTCTTTCTCTTCAGCACCGATATATCCGTCTTCCTGATTATTCGAAATAGGGATAGCGCTCCTCTTAGCTCAGACTTTAGTTGCTTGTCAACACAAACCAGGTAGATTTGTACTTCTCTAGACTAATAGTAAACCCTGTCCCCGCTTTTACCAATAGTTCATTAGTATCACCTGAATAGTACTTTAGGACATTTACGATAGTACAATAGTACTGGCAAGGCAGATAACCGCTAAATCATTACCTCCATCTTTAAGCCTTGTTATAAAGTCTGTCCCCACCCCGGCTACAGCCACATTCCACCTTGCCACAGGTTTGTGATATAGTATTGGCTAAATTGGGTTAGCCAAGGCAGATTTGGAGAAGACAACGCAAGTGGCTGCAAGCAAGACTAAAATAAAGGAGGAGGAGAAATAATATGAATATCACTTTTTTGTCAAACGAAACTTCGGTCAACATATTTGAGCAGCTTCATAGCAAACTGACAAAGAAGAACGTCCTCAAGGTTAGGCTTGCAGTGTCATTTCTGATGAAGTCGGGAGTAGTCCTGTTACAGAAAGATCTGCAAAAATTGATTTCTCACAAGGTCCCGGTAGACATAATATTTGGTGATGATATGGGCATATCAGAGAGTGAGGCACTGCAGAAGTTACTCGACATTAATTGCTCACTATCTGTTTTTCGAGGCACGAAGAGAAGAGGCTATCATCCAAAGCTTTGGATCATAGATTATGCCGACGGTAACTGTGTAGTTTGTGTTGGCTCTCCTAACCTCAGCGTTTCCGGGCTTAAAGATAATGTTGAGGCCGCTGTTTTGATTGAAGGTAGCCAGCAGGAAGTCCGGAGCTGCCTTGAATTGTGGCAGACGGTCAAGGATTCTTCGGAAACTATTGACGAAGATTATATTGAAAGCTACAAGAATATTGAGAACGAAAATAAGATTAGATACACTATTAGGCCGAGCGGGAAGCCGGACCATAGCACTAACTACAAACAATTGGAAGGCTTTGTGAATGGTTGGATGAACTACATAGAGCAACCTAAGATAACGAGACGGATTGAGAAATGGAGAGGTTGGTATTTGCTGCCAAGCCAAGGGGTGGTAATAATTGACAAACTAGAGGAACTAGGCAGAGTCATAAGGGCCATTGAGAAAATCCCACAGTATCAAAAAGATGAATATGTTGATGTAAGTACGACAAAATTAGGAATCAATAATGCCAATTTCATAATCAAGAACGCGAGGGTAACCTACGCTTCAAAACACACTAAGGCCCATGTTAGAGACCTCTTTATCAGACAACAGAAAAACTATTTGGTACATCTAGGGTTTCTGGAAGAAAAAACGCGAGGACGAATAACCCTAACTGAACGTGGAGTAGAATTGGGCGCGGCCATTCATGACTCCGAAATGAGAGAAGCATTAAGTCGCTCTCTAATGGATATATCTTGGCCGCATGGTAACATATATTTCTATCCATTTCTACTTGAGTTATTGTCTCGCATGCCTGATAATCGGATATACCAAGATGAGCTTGACTTATTTGTCATCCACACATACAACCAAACACAAATTGAGAACCGCGTGGAAATAATGAACATGTATCGTAGCTTACCGCGTGAGGAACGACTAAAATTTTACAACTGGGCTCAAGGGCAGCTACATGGTTTACTCAATACTTATAGAAACTCTATAGCGTATGGCAAGTACAGGGGCAAGATAGTGGAACTAATGGTTGCGCTTGGGAACACAAAGGAGCTTAGGCTTGTTAAAAGTAAAACAGCACAGAGAAGTTATTTGACTAAGCGTTCTTAAGTAACTGAAGGTTTACGAAATACGAGCACATATTGATGATGAACATTCGAAACGAAAGCATACGGAATACCATAAGGATAGAGACTCTTACTATTCTGGACTAATATAGTAATACCTTCCAGACTATATCCTTGCTTCTCCATTTCCCTACTAATATCTGTATGGTGCGCCACGAAACGGGACTTATGCCTAAAATCGGAGACTATTATGCAAGCATACTTTTTGGGTCGCAGTAACCTGAAGCACTCACGCATGACAACACCGATTGAACTAATGAACTCATCATATTCAGTGATGTTCCCTAAATCTTCATGTTGGTCACTATAGCGTGTCGGAAGATTCTTGCTTAGTCTTTCTGCTTTTACTTTGTGGTCTGCCCTCTTGTTGAGAATCCCCCAATACGGTGGACTTGTTACTATGAAATCTATTGATTCCGTTTCCATGCTCTTCAATACGACACGCGCATCACCTCTTAAAACAGTTGCTTCTAGGTGTGTTTGCTGAGAGTTGCCGTTATCCGGCAAAAGAGGAAGTTGAAAAGTGTACTTAAGTCGATTAATCCTTTCCTGTGCAAGGCCTGCCCACTTATCTACTAGTTCAACACCAATAGACCGCCTTCCCGTTCCTATCGCTGCAATACAAGTACTCCCAGACCCCAAGAAAGGGTCGAGTACAAGTTCACCTTCTTTAGTAAAGAACAAAATCAACCTAGCTATATCACTCTCAGCGAATGTTGCCGGATGTTGAATCTTCAGGTCATCACGCTGCGGGGGAGTGCTAAGTAAGACGCTTGGCAGCGGTTGTTCCAGCCGTTCCAATAATATATCTTTATCTTCCTGCTTTTTAAGCCACTCCTGAAATCTTAAAGCTACGTCTTGTATTATTCTAGCTCTGCTCTCATCTTCTAGCCAGACGCTTTTTGTACTTATCATCCACTCGGTATTAGTTAGGTCATTAAGTTCGTTTTTCAAAACTCACACCTCATGTGTGTTGCTAATTACTCGATTTTAACATTATCTCCACAGAAAAAACAAGCTTAGAGAAACTGTTGGTCAAAATAGTATTATTTACCACTCCAAAGTTACCACATTCCACCTTGCCACAGGTTTGTGATATAGTGTAAGCTGAACTATGTTAGCCAAGGTAATAAGCTGCGCTATCGTCGGGCTGGAAGGGGCGATTGTTGAGGTCGAGGCTGATATGTCCCCCGGACTGCCCTCATTTACCGTTGTCGGCTTACCTGATGCCGCCGTCCAGGAAGCCAGGGAACGGGTCAGAGCCGCCATCCGCAACTCCGGCTTCACCTTCCCGATGAAGCGCATTATCGTTAACCTTGCCCCGGCCGACCTCAAGAAAGCGGGCCCGTCTTATGATTTACCCATTGCCCTGGGTATTCTTCTCAGCTCAGAGCAATTATACGCCGATGTTTCTCAAACCCTCCTCCTCGGCGAGCTATCACTGGATGGCAGTTTGCGTCATACCAACGGCGTCTTACCGATGGTTGCCCTGGCTCACGAGCAAGGATTCTCCACGGTGATTGTGCCGGAAACTGACGCCAAAGAGGCCGCCTTAATCGAAGGTGCCAAAATCATCCCGGTTAACTCATTATGTCAATTGGTTAGCTACCTGCGCGGAGAAATACCAGCCCCGGAATATCACCCTGGAGAAAGCGACGAATACAGCCCGCCGCCTTCCTCAATTACCGACCTGGCTTACATTAAAGGGCAGGAGCATGTCAAGCGAGCCTTAGAGGTAGCTGCCGCTGGAGGACATAATGTCGTCATGATGGGGCCACCGGGCAGCGGTAAAACGCTACTCGCCCGCTCGCTCCCCTCAATACTACCGCTAATGACTAACGAGGAAGCCCTGGAAGTTACCAAAATTTATAGTGTCAGTGGCCTGCTGCCAGCGGACACACCACTGATGAGACAACGACCCTTCCGTTCCCCTCACTACACTATTTCCAACGCGGGCCTGGTCGGTGGCGGACACTGGCCGAAACCGGGCGAAATAAGCCTTAGCCACCGCGGGGTTCTCTTTCTTGATGAGCTTCCCGAGTTCGGGCACTCATTACTGGAGACATTACGGCAACCCCTGGAAGACAAGGTCATCACCATCAGCCGGGCTCAAGGTAGTGTCAGCTTCCCGGCCAATTTCATGCTGGTAGGTGCCATGAATCCCTGTCCCTGCGGCTACTATGGTGACCCTTTTCGACCGTGCACCTGTCCTCCCAGCCTGGTTGCCCGCTATCAGCGGCGTATCAGTGGACCATTTATCGACCGGGTTGATATCTTTGTTGAGGTACCCCATATTGACTACGAAAAACTAGCTGATGACCGGCTGGGAGAGAAATCAGAGAAAGCCCGAGCCAGGGTTAAAGCCGCCCGCTCCCGGCAGTATGACCGCTTCAGCGGCACCAAACTAACCTGCAACAGCGAAATGACACCAGCCGAGGTCAGAGAGTTTTGTCAGACAGAAGAATCAGCCCAGAGCCTTTTGAAAGCGGCCATGAAACAGCTTTACCTCTCGGCCCGCGCCTTCCACCGAATACTCAAGCTAGCCCGAACTATCGCCGACCTGGAGAACGCCGACATTATCAAAGCCTATCACCTGGCTGAAGCCATTCAGTACCGACCAAGAACTATGGTATAATATCTCTGAGATTTGCAACGTGCAGGGAAAGGAGATTTCAAATGGACGAGGAACGCAGCATTACCGAGCCAGCCAAAACCGGCTCGGTGGCTGAATCTCGAGAGCCAGCCAAAGACTTTACCATCGGGGCTGGAGGAGCTTCTGCCGGAATACGAGGTAATGGCAGCGAGGAACCCAAATGCGGGGGGAACTGTGAGTACTGTACCATAATACCCTGTCTCATAATAAACCCTGAAAAGGACTAGGGGACGAGTGTCAGGCCGGTTATTGGTCCCGGGAAAAGAAAAACCCGTTTCGTTCTTCAGGTGACCATTTACACAAGGGAGGTTTAGCTATGGCCTTTGAAAGCATTATCTACGAAAAGGTAGGCAATGTGGCTAAAATTACGATGAACCGCCCCGAAGTCCTGAACGCCTATACTGAGGCGATGGTGGATGAGATGCTTGCCGCCATCGACGACGTGCGCAAGGACGATGCCATTCAAGTGCTGGTGCTCACGGGGGTGGGGCGGGGCTTCTGCATCGGAGCCGACATCAAAAGACCCATCCGGCCCTACGCCGGCAAGGCTATCGGCGGCGTCATTGACCTGCGCGAGGGCATTCACCTCCTCGCCTGGAACCTGTGGCGGCTGGACAAAATCACCATCGCCGCTATCAACGGCATGACAGCCTGTGGCGGGCTGACGCTAGCCCTGGTCTGCGACCTCCGTATTGCCTCGGACCAGGCAATCTTCACCGAGGCCAGCCTGGTCAACGGCTTCCTCCCGGATGAGGGAGAACTCTACCTTTTGCCCCGGGCCCTGGGGCGGGAGAAGGCGATGGAGATGATACTCCTGGGAGAACGGCTTTCGGCAGCAAAGGCACTAGAGATGGGGTTAGTGGGACGGGTGGTGCCCAACGCCGAACTGGAAAAAGCCACCCGAGAGCTGGCACTGCGTATCTGCCAGGGACCGCCCATTATCCAGCGCCTCATGAAGCTCTCCCTGCTGAAGCAACTGAATATGGACTTCTGGTCGGCGATGGAGGATACTCAACTGGCCCAGGGGGTAGGCTCCAATACCGATGATTTTCGGGAGGCAGGTAAGGCCTTCCGCGAGAAGCGGCGGCCCGTTTTTAAGCGCGCTGGCCCGAAATAAGCCGTTTTCCTGACGGACACAGAGAGGGCCTTCTTCACCTGTAGAGGGCTAATGAGATGGAAGCAAGCCAAAATTTGACAAACTAAACTCTCTGTGCTTTAATTAAAGATAAGAAGTGACATGATACCACTCGAATCTTGGCTTCTGGAGGCGGGTCATGAGGCTTCATGCAGTACTGAGAGTATGGCAAGTAGACAGTTGAAGCCCTGCCTGAGAGCAGGGCACACGGAAACTGAGCCTGGCTCGATGAAGTGAGTTAGAGGTCAGTCTCGTAAAAGAGAGACCTGCTGCAGTGGTGAACACCGCAAGTGAGCTGGGTTCGGAGAGACTTAACTAGATAGTGGAGAGCACTCACAAAGTGCTCTCCACTTTTTTGTCTGTGCAGTCATTTTAGTGGAGACGCTTTTTACTCCAGCGGCGGGCGCCGGCCAGCCCAGGGTAAGACTCGCTCAAAAGCAGCCGCCGCTCTTAGTACGGTAACATCATCAAAGCGCCGCCCAATAATCTGAAGGCCAACGGGTAAGCCATCATCCGTCCAGCCACAGGGGAGCGAAGCCGCTGGCTGTCCTGTGATATTAAATGGGTAGGTAAATGGCATCCAGCCAAGGGGTGGTACCTTGTTCCCGGCAATTTCTCTGACGACAAATTTACCAAGCGCCAAAGGTGGTACCGCCACCGTTGGCGTCAGCAGCAGGTCATACTTTTCAAAGAACGACCCGATGCCAGGACAAACCTCCCATTGTTGCCGGCGCGCCCTGACATACTCGGTGGCTGGTCTACCCTTGTTCCGCTCGATAAAACGAACCAGACCCGGGTCAATCTGCTCGCCCCACTCCTCCATTTTTTCCAGTAAGGCCGCGGCTAGCTCAACGCCGACTACGGTCGAGAAGGCAGCTTCGGGGTTGCTGATATCGGGACTGGCTGTTTCTACCCTGGCACCCGAACCAGCCCAAGCCCTGACGGCCGCTTCCGTTATTTTCAACACCTGCGGGTCAACCGTAGCATAGCCCAGGTCCTGGCTCCAGGCTATTCTTAATCCCTCAAGGTCAGCACCGGGAAAGGGTAAATAGTGTAATCCTGTATCCGGCAAAGAAAACCGGTCTCTATCATCCCTGCCGGCGATGACCTCCATCGCCAGAGCTGCGTCCCTGACAGTGCGGGTAATGGGGCCAGTGTGGGCCAGAGCCTCCCACCCCGGGAAGCCCGGGTACTGAGGCACGCGGCCAAAGGATGGCTTGAATCCGAAAACACCGCAGAAACTGGCCGGGATGCGTACTGAACCACCGCCATCGCTGCCGATAGCCAGCGGGCCCATACCTGAAGCCACTGCGGCTGCCGCCCCACCACTGGAGCCTCCAGCATTAAACTCTAAATTCCACGGGTTACGGGTCGCCCCGAAAAGCCGGTTATCGGTGAGTGCCATCCAGCCGAATTCAGAGGTGTTTGTTTTACCGATAACAATGGCGCCAGCTGCTTTCAGTCGTTCCACGACGATGGCATCTTGTTGCGGAATGAAATTTGCGTATATCCTGGAACCACCCGTAGTGCGAATGCCCCGGGTAAATATCAAGTCCTTGATTGATACCGGGACACCATGAAGCGCTCCGAGTTCCTTGCCCTGCATTACCATAGTTTCCGCTTCCCTGGCCTGCCTGCGGGCGCTGTCAGCCAGCAGGGTGCAATAGGCGTTGACTTCAGGGTTGAGCCGCTCGATGCGAGACAGAATAGCCTCCATTATTTCCACCGGAGAGAGGCGCCTGGTCTTTATCGCCTCTACCATTTCCACCACAGACATAAAGCAAATTTCCTTATTATCCATCGAATCCTCCTTAGCCATCATTATAGAACATTATAGAACCTCTTCAAGCTTGACAGCCACCGAACACAGAGTTATCATTATCATCATAGTTGATAGCCGTCGGGACGATGAGAAGTAGAGGTGAGAGGTTATCAATACACTAAATGTAAGGAGGCCAATCGTGATTAATAGAATTGCTATTTCCAAGCCTCAGCCTTTTCCGCTGATACTAAAGTACACTGAGATTCGTAGCTATATTTTTACCGTTGTTTTCACTTTATTAAGCGTTGCCGTACCCTGGACTTTCCACCAGTTTCATCTCGCTGGCCCGACCTTCCTGCCAATGCATATCTTTGTCTTCGCCGCCGGATTACTCTTTGGCTGGCGGGCAGGTTTAATCGTTGGCTTCCTTACCCCTCTGGCCAGTTATGCCGTATCGGGACTGCCGCTGCTGAGGCTGTTGCCGCAAATAATAGTTGAACTCTCGGCCTACGGTCTGGTCGCCGGAATACTGCGAGAAAGGTTTAATCTACGGGTGATATGGTCGCTATTGGCTGCTATGATAGCCGGGCGTCTCGCCCTATTGCTCGCCATTTTCGCCATATCTCTTATTACCGGAGAAGCCTACCTTCCTCTCGGCTCAGCCGCCAGTCCTTTCTCCGCCGTCTGGTCAGTGATTAAACAGGGAGGACCAGGTATCGCCCTGCAGCTGGCTTTGATACCGGGGGCTATCTGGCTGCTGGGGAAGCTGGCGACAAAAACACCGGGGAGTATCTAACCCGGGATGTACCATCAATTTTTCAGCGAATTCCTGAGCGGGGGTGATACCCTGCGCGTCTATCAAGGTGAGCATCTGACCTTTTCCTCAAATAAAGACAGGTTGCTGGCCTTACTGGAATACATTACCCGGTTTGTACCGCAACGTCAGCCGGTAGTAATCTTTGACAAGATAATGGGCAATGCGGCCGCTTTACTATCGGTCAAGGCTGGCGGCCGGGAGGTTTACAGCCCGTTAGCCAGTTTGCCGGCCATCAAGACACTAGATAAATACGACATCAAATACCATATCAGCGAAATCGTGTCCTACATTCAAAAACCTGATGAGCCAGATATGTGTCCCATGGAGAAACTATCGCTCGATAAAGAGCCAGAAGAGTTCTATCAGGTAATGAAAGACACTATCAAAGAGCAGGAGGGGAAGTCATGGAGATGATAAGATTGGGCAAGACCGAGATGATGGTATCCAGGCTGGGCCTCGGCGGTATCCCAATTCAACGGGTTTCCGAAGATGAGGCCGTGGCCGTGGTCAAGAGGTGCCTGGAACTGGGCATCAATTATATCGATACCGCTAATGCCTATACCAACAGCGAGGAGCGCATCGGCAAAGCGATTTCGGGGCGGCGAGAGGGGGTTTTTATCGCCACCAAGACCCAGTCCCGAACTCGTGAAGGGGCGGAAACACACCTGAAACTAAGTCTAAAACAACTTGCCGTCGAATCCATAGACCTTTACCAGTTCCATAATGTCGCCGATTCCGACAGCTTCGAGCGAATACTGGCGCCTGATGGTGCCCTGGCCGCCGTCGAAGAAGCCAAAAGAGCCGGGGTCGTAAAACACATTGGCGTTACCTCCCACTCGCTGGACATGGCTAAAGAGCTGGTCAAATCAGACCGCTTCGAGACCATCATGTTCCCCTTTAATTTTATTACCTGCGAAGCCGCCGACGAGCTTTTGCCCCTGTGCCGGGAGCATGATGTCGGCTACATCGTCATGAAACCACTGGCCGGAGGCATGCTGGACAATATCACCATCGCCTTCAAGTATCTCTTCCAGTTTCCGGATATCGTTCCGATACCGGGTATCGAGAAAATAGAGGAGATAGAAGAGATTGTCCAGGTGCTGGAGGGGCCATGGCAAATGACCGAGGCGGAACAGAGCCAGATGCAGCGACTGCGAGAGGAACTGGGCACCAGATTTTGTCGCCGCTGTGATTATTGCCAGCCCTGTACCGAGGAAATACCGATAGCCACGGTGATGACCAGCGGCAGCTTCGCCAGGCGTCTGCCACCCGAGCGTTTATTCTCAGGCATGCTCGCCGAGGCGCTGGAAAAGGCAGCCTATTGTACTGCCTGTGGCCTGTGCGAACCAAAATGCCCTTACGGTCTGCCTATTATCGATATCATCGCCGAGCGGGCCGAATGGTATCAGGTAGAAAAAAGGGAATACCAGAAACGGGTTACCGCCCGGTCAAACTGACCAATCCTGATATAACCTGGAAAGGAGGAGACAATGGCAAAAATTACCGCTAACGTTTACGCCGAAACCGGGTTTCGCGGCTGTAATCCCGGCTTTGTCGTCACCAGGGAAGGGGTGGTGATGATTGACACCCCTCAGATGCCAGCCGACGCCATAAAATGGCGGGATGAGATTGCCCAATATGGCCCCGTTCGCTACCTGATAAACACCGAGCCCCACGGCGACCATTTCAGCGGAAACTACTTTTTCGAGGGCACGGTGGTGGGGCATGAGGGCACCAGAGAAGCCATCCTGGCGGCCTCTGTGGAGCAGCTAAAGGAACGCCTCCGGCAAACCGACCCGGAGAGCCTGGCCCTGCTCAAGGATTACCGCTATCGTCCCCCCACCATCACCCTTTCCCAACGGCTGACCCTCTACGTCGGCGAGCACACTTTTCAATTGATTAACATCCCCGGTCATACCCCATACCAGGTGGCAGTTTATATCCCCGAGGAGAGGGTCGTCTTCACCTCGGATAACGTGTTTTACAAGGTACAGGCCTGGCTGCACCAGGCTCTGCCTTACCAGTGGCTGGATTCGTTGAAGCTACTCGAAGAACTGGAGGCCGATGTGCTCGTTCCCGGTCACGGTAAGCTCTGCGACCGAAGCTATATTCCAGAGATGCGTGCCTTTGTTCAGGACTGGATAGATACTGTCAAGGCGGCGATTAAGCAGGGGATAAGCCTGGAAGAAGCTCAAGACAAGATTTCCTTCCTTGACCGCTACCCTATGGAAGGGGGCAGCGAGCCAATGGGACAGCAAGTACAGCGCTGGAACGTGGCTCGCCTTTATGAAGTGCTCCAGTAGCCGCCAGGGCTAACCTTTAGACCGGGTTAGCCCTGAGCAAGCCCGGCGAGCATAAGGCAGCCCCGTCTGGTGGTGCTCTTGCCCACTGAAAGGAGAAGATAATGCAAAAGATTACCGCTAATGTCTACGCCGAAACCGGATTCCAGGGCTGCAATGTCGGCTTTGTCGTCACCAGGGAGGGGGTGGTGATGATTGACACTCCCCAGATGCCGGCCGACGCCATCAAGTGGCGGGATGAGATTGCCCAATATGGCCCCGTTCGCTACCTGATAAACACCGAGCCTCACGGCGACCACATCACCGGAAACTACTTTTTTGAGGGCACGGTGATAGCTCATGAAGGCACCAGAGAAGCCGTCCTGGCGGCCTCAGTCGCCCAGCTAAAGGAACGCCTCCGGCAGACCGCCCCGGAGAGCCTGGCACTGGTCAAGAATTACCGCTATCGTCCCCCCACTATCACCCTTTCTCAACGGCTGACCCTCTACGTCGGCGACCACACCTTCCGGCTCACTCACCTCCCCGGTCATACCCCGTACCAGGTGGCGGTTTATATCCCCGAGGAGAGGGTCGTCTTCACCTCGGACAACATTTTTTACAAAGTACCAAGTGCCCTGCGAGAGGCTGTGCCTTACGGATGGCTGGATTCGCTGAAACAACTTCAAGAAATGGAGGCTGACGTGCTCGTTCCCGGCCACGGCGAACTCTGCGACCGAAGCTACCTGCCGCAGCAATCGGCCATCATTCAGGCCTGGATAGATATGGTGACAACGGCGATGAACCAGGGGATGAGCCTGGAAGAAGCTCAAGATAAGCTCCCCTTCATTGACCCCTACACCCGGGAGGGCAAGAACACGCCGATGGGACAGCAGCGACAGCGCCTGAACGTGGCGCGCCTCTATCAAGTGCTGAAGAAGTAGTCAGCCTGATTTTGACAAAAAGCTACCCGGGGTGTATCATTCTGCCATAGTCGATTTGCCCGGAAAACAAGGGCACTAATAAGGGCACTAATAGAGGAGGTTAACATGGCATTCGATGTCGATAAATACCGCAGAGAACGTAAGGCGGAACAGGAGCGGTTAGATGCTCTTGCCCCCAAAGAGGGGGATATTGCCCCGGATTTCGAGCTGTATGACGTCAACGGCGAGAACCCCGTTCGCCTCTCCGACTTTCGCGGCCAAAAGCCGGTGGCACTCATCTTCGGCAGCTATACCTGACCGCCTTACGTCAAGGGGACGGTCAGTCTCCACGACCTCTATGTGCGCTATCACGACCGCATCCAATTCCTCGATATTTATATTCGAGAAGCTCACCCCCTGGATGGGTGGCGGCTGCCAGAGACCACGGCACCAGCAGTGTATGACCCGAAAACGATTAAGGAACGACGCTCGCTCGCCGACCGCTGCCAGACTGATTTGAAGTACGAGATTCCGACTTACGTGGACGAGATGGGTGATACCGTCAACCAGACGTATGCTGCCCACCCGACCCGTCTCTATCTCATCGGGCTGGATGGACGAGTAGTTTATCCGGGAGCAATCGGCCCGCGCGGCTTCAAACCGGCAGAACTTGAGGAAGCTATTGTCAAATACCTGACACGGGTAGAAGTTGCCGCTGGTTAGAGGCACCAATCAGGGGCTGAACATTCCGCCATCCTGTCTCAGCTAAACCAACCTATCTCAAAGGTATTGGCGGCTTCGCTCCCCCTCGGAGTTGCTCCTTAAACTGCTGAACGATACCGTTGTCCCGGCTGAAAGCCTTGCCTATGCCGTATTGCCGGTTAAGCCTCAGCGGGACACAACAGCAGGCGCAGCAGTTACAGATCGCGTAGAAACCCTGCCGGCATTTGACGATGGTGTGTATCAGTCCACTCTGGTGGCATTGCCTCAAGATGTCCCTGGCCTCCTGCTTCGTTATCTCCCGATAATCGTGCGCTTTCTCGTCCAGGAAAATGTTTCGGCTGGGCCCGACCATTATCTCCGCACTTATCGGGCTATCGCAATTAGGGAACACGGTCCGGCAGGCGCAGGGACCCAGAGCCAGCCCTTCGGCAATGTCTACTATCTCATTAGCCTCATCATGGGTGAGCAGGTAGGCGCCATGCGCCTTTTTGCCGTAGAGATTGGCGACCCTTCTGACCATCTTCCCGACCAAGGGTAACCTGGCCCACTTAGCCTGGAAGATATAGTACCGGAGAACTGATTGCTGGTATCGACTGTATAGCTTCAGCGCATGGTGCATGGCAAAAACCTTTACCGACCTGATTAGACCCAATCGATTATACCTTATCTCGGCGCTGTCGTGCTGTGGGCAGCGAACACTGGTCATCAGAGAGAAGGGCTATCCCGGGTAATAGAGGCCGTTTAATAACCTATCCCCCTGCCCCCTTCCCTTTTTAAGGGAAGGGGGAGAATTAGGGTTTCCGAAGGGGGCGTTAGCCCCCTTCGGGCTTCCCCGACATGGGGTCTAAGAGAGGGGCTTCGCCCCTCTCTAAAATCTCTTCCCTCTCCCCTTCATAAGGGGAGAGGGATTAAGGGTGAGGGGTTACTAAACAATCCCAGGTAACAGGGGGTAGCCCTTAGCCAGAAGTGACAAGACTTTATAAAAAGTTCCGAGAATGTCCACCAGCTTGCCGGGGTATTTCATTTTCTCACCCCCCCGGCTATCTCCCCGAGCACCGACAAGTATTTTTCAAAAGTAACCGGGTCGAAGAGCACAAAAACTACTTCTTTGATTGAGGTAGGCCGCTCCTGGAGAAATGAAGCCACCGTGCCCAGAGCCACCCTGGCCGCTGCCGCCACGGGATAACCGTAAACGCCGGTGCTTACTGACGGAAAGGAAATACTGCCTAAATTATTAGCAGCGGCCACTCTGAGGCTCTCCCGATAGGCACTGGCCAGTAGCTCCGGCTCTCCCTGATTACCCCCACGCCAGACAGGCCCGACGGTATGAATAACAAACCTGGCTGTGAGATTTCCGCCGCTGGTAATGACCGCTTTACCCGCAGGCAATCGCCCCTGCCGGGAGACGATTTGCCGACATTCCTCCAGGATGGTGGAGCCACCGGCGCGGTGAATGGCACCATCGACACCACCACCCCCCATCAGGCTTGAGTTGGCCGCATTAACAATTGCCTCCGTAGCTTGACGGGTAATATCTCCCTGGATGATAACCAGCTTAGCCTGGTTAATGTTCACTTCCGTGGCTGGCTGCTCCATGCCTTCGCCCTCTTCCATAGCCCGCTTGGCTGACCCTGAGACTCCAGACGCTTATTTTCTCAGCCTCTTTACCGCGGCAGCTATCGCCGGTAAAATCTCCCCGGTCTTCCCCTGAATCAGGTAATCGGAAACCCCTTCCTCGGTTAAAGGTGTCGGGTCAGCATTGACCTCGATTATGGTTACTGCCGCGACTTTTCTCACGGCAGATATGCCCGTTCCCGTTTTTCTTGCCATCTCCGTTCTTCTCTCACGGGCTATTCGCGGCAAATTGGCAAAGGGATAAACCACCGCCGAAGTGCCGCAAATGAGCATCAAATCGCACTTCCCGGCTTCTTCCAGGCTTTGATGAGCCACGTCACCGGGAATTGGTTCGCCGAAGGAAACGCCGTCGGATTTTACTACTCCCCGGCACGTGGGGCAATGGGGAGGCAATTGCTTTTCCTCTAATAGCCTTGACAAATCAAATTCATCTCGCCTGAACCTTAAGCCGCAGGCAACGCACCTTAGCTTGGCGGTACTGCCGTGATATTCGAGGAGCCTCTTCGTCCCCGCTTTTTCATGAAGGGCATCGACATTCTGGGTGATGACGCATTTAATGATACCTGACTGCTCAAGTTCAACCAGAGCATAATGGCCAGCGTTGGGCATGACGGCGCCCAGGTCTCCTAACAAACCGGGATTGGCTAACCTTTCCTCCCACCACTTCTTGGGGTCTGCCATAAATCTCTGGTAGCCCAGGTAGGCTCTTCTTTCGGCTTCAGGGTTTTTCGTCCAGACACCGGAAGGCCCCCGAAAATCAGGAATCCCGGACTCGGTTGAAATACCGGCTCCGGTCAGGGCAATCGCATATTGGGCATCAACTAAATCCCTGGCGGCTCTGCCAATTAGCTGTTCCATGTTTTCATCCTCCCTGGCTATCTTTACTTATCTAGCCATAGGTTTTGATAAACTTCTCAATTGTGTCGAAATACAGGCTCGGCTGCACCAGCATGATATCGTTATGGCCAGCCCCGGGAACAATCAGGATTTCTTTGTCCCGGCTTCCCGAACTCTGGTAAAGCTCCTTCCCCTCGTCGATCGTGATCATCTCATCGTACTCGCCGTGAATGATAAGGGTCGGCCGCCGAACCTGTCTCATCTTGACCTTGTTTAAGAAGAGGCTTTCCTCACTGAAAATGGTTTCTTTGTCGGCAACCCCCAGGTAATCCCAGAGGCGACGGAAATTGTTAGCCGCCCCACTCTCAATAATCAAGCCACAAATTTCATCCTGATAATTAAAGGCAAGCTCGATGGCAGAGACACTACCCAGGGAACGTCCCATGATGAAAAGGCTTTGCTTAAAGCCTTCCTGCTCGATTATCTCCTTGAATCCCTGGAAGATAGTATGAGCATCGCCAATCATGTTAGCAATGGTTGGCTTACCATCACTGTCACCATAGCCCCGATAATCAGCCACAAAAAGATTTATACCTCTTTCATGGTAAAGGGGAGCAATCCAGTCATGGCTGGCTACCGTTTCCCCGTTGCCATGAAAATAAAGGACGGAAGGGCATTCCTGACCACTAATCCAGAATCCGCAACCAATCTTAATGCCCTCTTCAACCTCGATGGCATAAGCGGGCACAGCCGCCGGAGAAAAGCGGGCGTCATCGGGCAAATAAAAAGGGGAATAAACGACCGGAAAGATAATCTCCAGGATTTCCGCCCGGTCCAGGAACGATAAGTCCGCCTGGTAAGACATCGCCTCTCCTGATTCAATTACTGCGATAAGTATAGCAAACTCCCCCGGGAAATCACAGCTTATCACCGCCCACTTCTTAACGAGGCTGTTTAATCTTCAAAAGCCTCGGTTTTAGCTTCCCCCGTATTTAATACGGGGTTGGGAGTTTTTGCTCAATGACTAACACCCTCACCCCCTTTTTCCCCTTCCCTTTAAGGGAAGGGGGCCGGGGGGATAGGTTACTAAACAATCTCAGCTTCCCAGATTGTAAATTTCGGCATATTCCGCTATTCTATAGCGCAAGAGTTATTCCGTCCATTCGTGACGGTGCTCGTCCTGCAGACATGACTCCCAGACCCCAGCGACAAAAGCCTCTAGTCAGAGACAGGTAAAGGTTGCCGACAGTGATGCCCAAAAAGAGAAAAATCTTCTACGGCTGGTGGATAGTACTGGCCTCCGCCACCATCAATCTCTTTGTCGGCGGCACATTCTTTTATGGCTTTAGCGTTTTCTTTAACCCGATAAGGGCTACCTTCCACTGGACGGCAACCGTTACATCTGTCGCCTTTGTCCTGCAGAGGCTCGAAGGGGGTATTTCGGGCCCGCTCGTCGGTTTCCTGGTTGATAGGGTAGGACCGAGGAAGCTGATGCTCTCCGGCTGGAGTGTCGTTGGTCTCGGCTTTTTATGGATGAGCCGCGTTGACTCCCTGTGGGCATTTTATGGCTCGTTCTTGATTATCGCTATCGGCATCAGCTTTGGTTCCTTTGTAGCGATGAACGTAGCCGTCGCCAACTGGTTCATCAAGAAAAGAAGCCGGGCCATGACTTTCATGTATGTCGGTTTTGGCGCCAGCGGCACTCTGGTGCCGTTAGTCGCCCTATCCATCAGTCAGTTCGGCTGGAGAACGAGCCTGATTATCATGGGGATTGCCGCCTGGGTCATTGGCCTACCCCTCAGTTCATTGATGAGACATAAACCCGGTCACTACGGTTATCTTCCCGATGGCGAAACCAGGAGCGCAATAAATGAGGCAGTCAATGTGCCGAACAGCCGCTCATCGAGTGAAATAGTGGGGCAAGCTCCAGATTCTTTAGCCACAGATTTTACGGTTAAGGCAGCACTAAGGACACGAGCTTTTTGGCTGCTTGCCCTCGTCTTTTTCTTTCAAAATATAGGAACAAGCGCCGTGATGGTGCACATCGTACCCTATCTGGAAAACGCGGGGGTGCCGACAACGATAGCGGCTAGCGCCGTTGCCGGTATGACCCTATCCAGCCTGATTGGCCGACTGGGTTTTGGTTTTCTTGGCGATTTCACCAATAAAAGATACCTTATCGCCATATCACTCCTCCTTCAAACTGGCGGGCTTTTCATTTTCTCCTTCATAGATGCCGCCCGAGTGTGGCTTATTGTACCCTTCTTGCTCATCTATAGTCCCGGCTATGGCGGACCAATACCCTTGAGGCCAGCCCTGCAGGGGGATTATTTTGGCACAAGCAACTTTGGTAGCATTATGGGATTGATGATGGCCATAAGTATGCTGGGTGGGCTGGCCAGCCCGGTTATTGCCGGATGGATTTTCGATATTACCGGAAGCTACCGCCTTGCCTGGCAGATATTTGCCCTGGCGACATTGCCGGCAATACCCCTGGTGTTACTGGCCAAACCCCCAAAGGCTAAGCCGGAACCATAAGTTCATAAGGCAGTAAAGCGGCCACCCCGGTCAGTAGGCAGGCAGGGAAGGTCTGTGCTATATTAGGTATATATTCTGTTATAAAGCTAAATGTCAAAAAGAATCATCAATATAGTTCTTTCCATAGTAGTCGTCGGCAGCCTGCTGGTGTTCTCCTTACCCGGCGGTTGCCGTCTGGCGCCAGCAGAAGTCCCCACCCCGGTTGCCGAAGAGCAGGTCCTTAATCTCTATGACAGCGACTACCCGCACACGCTTGACCCGGCTGTCTCCGGAGAAGCCCGCTCCCACCAATATATCATGCAGCTATTTGGCGGCTTGCTTCGTCTCGATGATAATCTGGAACCAGCCCCGGATATAGCCCGGGAGTGGCGCGTTAGTGATGATGGCCGAACCTATACCTTCTATTTACGGCGCGGTGTCAGATTTCATAACGGTCGCGAGGTTAAAGCCAGAGATTTTAAGTATTCCTGGGAGCGCGCCTCTGACCCGGCTACTGGCTCGCTAACCGCCTCTACCTACCTAGGTGATATCGTTGGGGTAAGGGAAGCATTAGCCGGTGGCAACAGGGAGATTGGTGGCATCAAGGTCATCAATGATTATACCCTTGAAGTAACGATAGACGCACCCAAGTCCTATTTCTTATCCAAGCTGACCTATCCCACTGCCTTTGTCGTCGATAGAGCCAATGTGGAATCGGGCCGAGAGTGGTGGCGCCGTCCCAATGGCAGCGGTCCCTTTAGATTAAGAGAGGGGGATGATAATAGCCGTCTTGTCTTGGAGAGGAATGAAATTTATTACGGCAAGCGGGCTGAGGTTGATTCGGTTGTTTTTCAGATATTAAGCGGTGTGCCGATGAATCTGTATGAGACCGGTAAAATCGATATCACCGATGTCTATATTGACTACATCGATAAAGTTACCGACAAAGCCGGCCCCTTTTATCGCGAGCTGATAATAGTCCCCGAGCTAAGCTTTCACTATATCGGCTTCAATGCGACCAAGCCTCCATTTGATGATGTCAATATCCGCCGCGCCTTCTCTCAGGCGATAGATAAAGATAAATTGGTTTCTCTGGTAGTCAGGAATATGGCGCAGCCGGCCGACGGTATTTTGCCCCCCGGTATGCCCGGTTTCAATGAAGATTTGCCCGGACTGAACTATGATGTAGCTAAGGCAAGGCAGTTAATCAGAGAATCCAGGTATGGTGATGTCTCTAAACTGCCGCCAATCACCATTACCACCTCGGGTTGGGGTGGCTTAATATCTCAGGAGCTGGAAGCTATCATTCACCAGTGGCGACAGAATCTGGGGGTAGAGGTAACAGTAAGGCAGCTCGAGCCATCCCGGTTCTTTTATAACCTCAAAGAAGAGAAGGACGAGATGTTTGAGATAGGCTGGATTGCCGACTACCCACACCCGCAGAACTTCCTGGATATTCTCTTTCATAGCGGCTCCGATAGTAACTATGGTGAGTATAGTAACCCCGAGGTGGATGCTTTGCTTGACAGAGCCGGCGTCGAACCCGACAGTAAATTGAGCCTGGCGCTGTATCAACAGGCGGAACAAAAGCTGGTTGAGAATGCCGCCAGCCTGCCTTTGTGGTTTGGGGAGAACTATATCCTGGTCAAGCCCTATGTTAGCGGTTACAACCTTAATCCAATGGGCTTGGCCAGGCTGAACGAGGTCTCGGTTAAACCTCGCTAGGCAGGAAGGAGAGTTCAAGAGGGGCTAAGCCTCTCTTATACACCTAATGAGGCTGTCCGAAAACAGTTGAT
>JACQGQ010000076.1 GCA_016199495.1 Chloroflexota bacterium | reverse complement strand
GGGGGACACAGGGGGTGAGGTGAGTAAATAGTTTGAGCTGTTGATGAAAGCTATTTATGAGACTGATACTAGCTTGTAGGAGGAAGTAATGCCAGCCATTACTGTGATTGGAGCTCAGTGGGGGGATGAGGGGAAGGGTAAGGTGGTTGACCTGCTGGCTGAAAAAGCGGGGGTAGTAGTACGTTTCTCCGGCGGCGATAACGCCGGGCATACCATCGTCAACCCCTTCGGTAAGTTTGCCTTGCAGCTCGTACCTTCCGGCATTTTTTATCCCCAGACTATTTGTATCATAGCCAATGGGGTGGTGATTAATCCGGCGGTACTAATTAACGAGATAGACCAGCTTAACCGGCGTGGCGTGGATACTGCCAGACTGTTTATCAGCGACCGGGCTCACTTGATTATGCCTTATCATGTTCTCCTCGATGGTCTGGAGGATAAATTACGGGGAAGTAAGGCGATTGGTACAACCGGCAAGGGTATTGGTCCTACCTTTGCCGATAAAGTAGCCAGGTATGGTATTAGAGTTGGTGACCTGCTGGACAAGGAGGCATTTCTGGAACGCCTTCAAGCGATATTAGATTACAAGAATACCATTTTAACCAGGTTTTACGGAGTCGAACCATTATCACTGGATGAGATACATACGCAGTATTGTCAATACGCTGAGCGTCTGGCTCCTCATATTCGTGAGACCACGCTAATGATAGAAGAAGCGTTGAACCGGGATGAGCTGGTTCTGTTAGAGGGTGCCCAGGGAACTCTGCTTGACACTGACTTTGGCACCTATCCCTATACTTCCTCCCCATCGGTGGCCGGGCAAGGCTGTGTCGGTGCCGGGGTAGGTCCTACCAGAATCAATGCCGTTCTGGGTGTGTTCAAGGCTTACTGCACCAGGGTTGGTGCCGGCCCATTCCCCACTGAGCTGAAGGATAAAACCGGTGAGTTTATCCGGGAGCAGGCTCACGAGTATGGTACGGTTACTGGCCGACCTCGAAGCTGTGGCTGGTTTGATGCTGTCGCCGCCCGCTTTAGTAGCCGCGTTAATGGCTTCACCGCAGCGGCAGTTACCCGCCTTGATATCCTCGATGCTTTACCCAGTCTCAAGGTATGCGTCGGCTACAAACTGGACGGGCAGACCATTGATTATTTCCCCGGTGGTATCGCCGCTCTGCAGAGGTGTCAGCCTGTTTACGAGGAGCTACCCGGCTGGCAGAACCCAACCACTCACATTCGCCAGTACGAGCAGTTGCCTCCGCAGGCTCGCCAGTATATCTCTAGATTGGAAGAACTTATTGCTTGCCCGGTCAAACTCATCTCGGTTGGTCCCGAGCGGGAGCAAACTATCCGCAGGATGCCTATCATTTAGGCAGGGTGTCACCGGGCAGTAGTTACCACTTATACCGGCAAATCAATCTTGTAGTTCTTCAGGGTGTCTTTGATAACGGCGGCTGATTTTTCATCGGGTTCGATGAGAGGCAGGCGTGGTTTGCCTACATAGAAGCCAAGGTGGTTCAGGGCATATTTCAGTGGGGCCGGGTTGGACGAGATAAACATTGCGTTCACCAGCGGTATGAGGCGGCGATGGATAGCCGCCGCCTCGGCTATTTTGCCACTAAGAAGTAAATCCATCATCTTCTTATACTGCTTACCAACGAGGTGTGTGGTAACGCCAATGACGCCATAGCCCCCCAAAGCCATGATAGGAAAAGTATCATTATCGTTACCGCTCCAGATGAGGAAGCCTTCCCTGGTGCTGTTGAGAGTCTTGGCAACGTGTTCCATATTAGCGCTGGCTTCCTTTACGCCGATAATGTTGTCTATTTTACTCAGCCGACCAATCGTCTCCGGCTCCATATTGACCACCACGCGTGAAGGTATATTGTACATAATAACAGGCAGGCTTACGCTCTCAGCGATGGACTTGAAATGCTGATAAATGCCTTCCTGATTGGGTCTGTTGTAATAAGGAACGACTGAAAGGCAGGCATCCACCCCAATTTTTTCTGCCTTCCTGGTTGCTTCCGTTGCCTCTGCGGTGCTGTTACTGCCAGTGTAAGCGATGATGTTTCCCCGGTCGCCCACGGCCGATTTCACCTCGGTGAACAGTCGCATTTCTTCCTCCCAGGTAAGCGTCGGAGCTTCCCCGGTAGTCGCGGCCACCACCACCCCTTCACTACCTGAGGCAAGCAGGGCTAGGGCTAACTTCTTGGCCTGTTGATAATCAACCGTCCCTTCTTCATTAAAGGGAGTCACCATTGCCGTCAGTAATCTTCCCAGTTTTTTCATTCTTCCCCTCCCGGATGCAGCCATTCTCTTTTAATCATCTCTTCGGCAATCTGGATGGCATTCAGGGCTGCCCCCTTGCGTACATTATCGGCGACAACCCACATGGCTAAGCCGCGGGGGTGGGAAGCGTCCTGGCGGATACGTCCCACGAAAACCTCGTCGGTGCCAGCGGCTGCCCAGGGCTGAGGATAAAGACTGATAACCGGGTCATCCAGTAGTTTGACTCCGGGGGCCTGAGTGAGAATGCGCCGTGCTTCGTCGGGAGACATCGGTCGGGAAAATTCTATATGGACAGCCTCGCTATGCCCGGTAAATACCGGGACACGCGCGCAGGTAGCCGAAATAGCAATATCATTGGCATGCATTATCTTTCTTGTTTCTTCTACCATCTTCCACTCTTCTTTAGTGTAGCCATTGTCCAGGAAAACATCTATCTCCGGCAGTATATTGAAGGCGATTTGGTGAGGGTAAACATGGGGGACAGTGTTTTGTCCCTCCAGTACCTGCTTGGCTTGTAGGGTTAATTCCTCGACGGCCGCTTTGCCAGTACCGGACACTGCCTGGTAGGTATCGACGATAATGCGCTTGATGGGATTAACCCTGTGTAGCGGGTATAGCGCCACTACCATTTGAATGGTAGAGCAATTAGGATTGGCAATAATCCCCTTATGCCGTTTGATGTCTTCGGGATTGACCTCGGGCACTACCAGTGGCACGTGAGGCTCCATTCTAAAAGCGGCGCTATTATCGATAACTACGGCGCCTGATTGCGCCGCTATCGGTGAGAAGTGGCGGCTAATGTCAGCCCCGGCGGAGAAGAGAGCGATATCTATTCCCTTGAAAGACTCAGGGAGGGTCTCTTTGACTTCAATTTCCTGGTGACTGACAAACAGCCTCTTACCGTCCGAGCGGTCCGAGGCGAGGAGGCTAATTGACTCCACAGGGAAGTCGCGTTGCTCCAGGGTTTTGATGAACTCCTGCCCGACCAGTCCGGTGGCACCAACAATAGCCACCCTATAGCCTTTCATTACCCCTCCTATAGATTGAGCAGAGTGTCCAGGCCATAGATTAGCCCTTGACGGTTAACTATTTCTTTAATGGCCAATATGATGCCTGGCAGATAACATTCCCGACTGATAGTATCATGCCGTATACTTAGCGTTTGCCCGGCGGCTCCCAGGATTACCTCTTGATGTGCCAGCAGACCGGGCAGGCGCACACTATGAATAGTAACGCCTTCAACTGGCTCACCCCGGCTATTGGAGGTCGACTCTTGTTCCGGGGGGCGGGAGAATGGCTTACCCCTGGCTTGAGCCATTTCTCTGGCGGTAGTCATGGCAGTTCCCGAAGGCGCATCAGCTTTCAGGTGATGGTGTAGCTCTATGATTTCAGCATAATCGAGGTATTTGGCAGCTATCTTGGCCAGGTGCATCATCAAGACGGCCCCCAGGGCAAAATTTGGTGCTACGGCTATACCAACCTTATGCGCCGTTGCCAAACGTTCAATCTCGCTCAGCTCATCGGCGGTTAAGCCGGTAGTGCCTATTACCAGATTAACACCCCGTTTGCTAGCGATACGCACCGCCGGCATGGTAGCTCGAGCGACAGTGAAATCCACTAAGACATCCGGTCGGCAACTGGTGAGGATATGGTCTAAATTGGAAGAAAAGGGGACGGTACCTGAGCCGTCAGGCAAAGTCAGGTAATTCTGAGTGGCTTCCAGTTCGACAGCACCGACTACCTGCATTTCCGGCTCATGGCATAAGGCACTAATTATCTCCCGCCCCATTTTGCCTAGCGCCCCGTGAACAACTACTCTTATTGGCTTCATCACTCAAATCCTGTATCTTAGAAACGCCGCTTATTCCGGGGCGGGTAGGGACGCTGCGGGGGACGAGCCGCCGGCTGTGTTCTAAACGGGTAGTCTGGAGAGAGCGCATCCTTCTCCTTGTCCTCGGATATTGGAGGAACCTTCTCCAGCACGGCTCGCCGTGACAGGTTTATCCTGCCCATATTATCGATTTCAATTACCTTAACCGTAATCTCATCGCCCACTTTGACGACATCCTCGACACTGGCTACCCGGAAGTCAGCCAGTTCGCTGATGTGAACCAGGCCTTCTTTACCGGGCAGAATTTCGACAAAGGCGCCGAAGTTCATCAGGCGTGTTACCTTTCCGGGATATATGCCACCAATCTCCACTTCTCTGGTTAGACCCTCGATGATTTCGATTGCCCTGCGGGCGGCAGCTTCATCCGGTGAGCCGATAAGCACCGTGCCGTCATTATTAATATCCACAGTTGTTTTAGTTTCCTCAACAATTGCCCTGATGGTTTTGCCTCCCGGGCCGATTACGGTGCCAATTTTATCGGTGCTGATTGTTAGTTTATACATTCGCGGGGCATAGCGGCTGACTTCAGGACGGCTGGAGGCGATAGTTCGATTCATCGTATCCAGAATGAACAGACGCGCCTCACGAGCCTGGTTTAGCGTCTTGGCGACGACCTCCAGACTTATCCCTTTAAGCTTGGTGTCCATTTGTACTCCGGTGATACCCTCAGTAGTGCCAGCTACCTTAAAATCCATATCACCGTAATTATCCTCAATACCTTCAATATCGGTCAGGATAGCGTAGTTACCTTCGTCACCAGTAACCAGTCCCATAGCTATTCCGGCCACGGCTTTCTTGACTGGTATGCCAGCATCCATCAGGGATAGGCTACTGGCACAAATGCTGGCCATAGATGTGCTGCCGCTGGAGCTAAGAACCTCGGAGACAAGGCGAATAGTGTAAGGGAAATCCTCATCTTTGGGTAATACCGGTTCCAGGGAGCGTTCCACCAGAGCACCGTGCCCAATTTCACGGCGACCGGGGGTACCGATGCGCCTCACCTCACCGGTAGAGAACCCGGGGAAATTGTAGTGGTGAATGAAACGCTTAGTTTCTTCTATGCCCAGCCCGTCAAGTTGCTGCTCTTTTTTGGTAGGGCCCAGGGTGGTAATTGTCAGCACTTGCGTCTGACCCCGAGTGAACAGGCCTGAGCCATGGGTACGAGGTAGTAATCCCACTTCACAGCTAAGGGGTCGGACCTCGGTCAAACTACGACCACTGATACGCCGTCTTCTGTCAAGGAGGCTAGCTCTGATTTCAGCCCCAACCCTGGCATCAAAAGCAGAAAGTATCTCTTTTTCAGGGAATGAATCCCCCATACGCTCAATGAGTTCCTTCTTTAGCTCAGAGAGTGCCTGTTCATGCTGCGACCCCTCTGAGTGACTCAGCGCCTGGCTAAGTTTTTCATTAGCGATTGCTGAGATGGCCGCGGCTACTTCAGGGTTAACGCTACTAACAGGGACTGCTACCTTGGGCTTACCGTAAGCCCGCTGAAGCCGCTCTTGGAGCTTAATGATATCCTGGTTTGCTTCGTGGCCAAACTGAATTGCCTGGATAAGAATATCTTCTGAAGCCTCTCCGGCCCCGGCCTCTATCATCACGATAGCATCTTTGGTACTGGCGACAACGAGGTCAAGCCGGCTATCCCCAAGCTGGGCTAATGTTGGATTCAGGACTAACCGGTCATTAATATAACCGACACGGACAGCGCTCACCGGACCTTGAAATGGCACTGCTGACATGGTTAGAACGGCTGAGCTTCCGATGACAGCCAGAATGTCAGGGTCATTTTCCTGGTCAGCGGAAAGAACGGTAATTACCAATTGAATATCGTTACGCCATTCCTTGGGTAAGAGCGGACGCAACGGACGGTCAGTCAGCCGACAGACTAAGGTTGCCTCCTGGCTGGGGCGACCCTCTCTCCTGATAAAGCCACCTGGAATTTTACCGACGGCATATAATCTTTCCTCATAATCGACGGTCAGGGGCAAAAAATCCCCACCCTCCCGGGGTTTGTCACTGACACAAAGAGTAACCAGAACTACGGTGTCTCCATAGCGGACGGTTACGGCGGCTGTCGCCTGCCCGGCAAGCTTCCCCGTTTCTATAATGATGTCCCTACCTCCAACCTGGCAACTAAAAGACTGAGAATTTAACAATGGTTCCTCCAAATATCTAAGGCTTTACTTACGTAAGCCAAGCCTTCTAATTAGATTGTTATATCGCTGGACATCCTCACTACTAAGGTAAGCCAACAACCTTCTTCTTTGTCCTACCAGTTTCAGCAAACTGCGTTGCGTATGGTAGTCATGCCGGTTTGCCACCATATGCCCGGTTAATTGGTTTATTCTCTGGGTAAGCAGGGATACCTGAACCTCAGTTGAGCCGGTGTCTCCTTCACGGAGGGCAAATTTTTCTATAATTTCTGTCTTTTTTGCTTTATCCAAATTATACTAACCTCTCTGTCCTTTACTCTTTATATTGACATAACTATTTCAGCAGGTATGAAGAATCGCCTGCGTTGCTAAATTATAACATACACCGCCCTGATAGTCTACTCAACGACCCCCTCAATTACCAGCTCAGCAATCTCCTCGTCCGTCATGCCGAGAATCTCCTTTAAGGCATACTCGTTATGTTCGCCCAGCAAAGGGGCCCGCCGCAGTTCACAGGGAACCTTCGAGAGCATAAAAGCCGGCCCTCGGGCATAGTGTTTACCTATTTCGGGATGGTCAAGCTCCTGGAAGAAGCGGCGGTGCTTCAACTGGGGGTCGTGCTCCAGC
>JACQGQ010000004.1 GCA_016199495.1 Chloroflexota bacterium | reverse complement strand
GGGAGAAAGGGGGTGAGGGTGTTGGTCACTGGGCGTAAACGCCCAACCCCGTATTTAATACGGGGGAAGCTAAAACCGGGGTTTTTGAAAATTAGACAGCCTAATGTCGCGTCAGGTAAATAACGTGTCATTCCCGCGAAAGCGGGAATCCAGCCGCGCCACTCCACCTGGATTCCGGATCAAGCCCGGAATGACAATGGGAAAGGTGTCAATGATTAGCCTGACAGAACACTAGTGTTACCAAAGGAGGCGGCTTATTCGATAGAGAGTTTCAGGGGGACTATCCCCTCGGCTGAAGAAATTGTTTCTCCGGGGAAGAGGGGAGGGATTGACAAAAAAGCGCGAATACCTTCCCTGTCAATTTTACCGGCGGCGGTTCTGGGTAGAGAATCCAGAAATGTAACCTGTTTCGGCACCTTATAAGTCACCATCCGCTCAAGACAAAATCGCTTAATCTCCTGTTCGGTCGCCATTTTCCCTTCTTTTAACTTGATGACAGCGCCAACCATCTCCCCCCGCAGTTCATCAGGAATACCGAGCACGGCCGCCTCAGCCACTTTGGGATGCGTCTGCAACACCCTCTCAATGTCGCTGGGGCGGATATTCTGACCCTTGACAATGATGATATCCTTTTTACGGCCGGTGATAAACAGATAGCCGTTCTCATCCATCTTACCAATATCACCGGTATAGAGCCAGCCATCCCTTAATACCCTAGCCGTAGCCTGAGGATTATTATAATATCCCTTCATTACTAACCCTCGAACAATTACCTCACCGGCTTGATTTGATGCTAGCTCACGGCCAGCATCATCGACTATCTTCACCTCCCACCCCGGCAGAGCCTTCCCCACCGAGCCAAGCTCTCCGCTACCATCGATAGGCGGGCAGGTAACGAGACAGATGGCTTCGGTCAAACCCCAGCAATCCAAAATATAAAAACCGTAGTGTTTCTTAAACTGCCGTATAATATCAACCGGCAGAGGGGCACCGGCACTGGCACACAAACGCAGGGAAGTCAAATCACGCTCCATCCCTTCTTTCCCGGCCATGCTAACCGCCAGGGCAAAGATGTAAGGCACCCCCAGAAATATGGTAGCTTGCTCTTTTTCAATAGCCGCCATAGAACTAGCAATCGACAGCCCTGTCCCCGGGACTATGACCACGGTGCTACCTTTACAGATAGAGACAAGCAATCCTGAGACCAGGCCAAAGGCGTGATACAGCGGTAAAGCATAGAGTAGCACTATGTCTTTATCGCCTTGCTGAAAGCCGTCTCCGGATATGGCTGCCTCGGTCACCAAACAGTGATGGGGCAGCATTACCCCTTCAGGGTTAAAGGAGGGTCCTGAGGTGTAGGCAATTTGAGCTATATCCTCAGGCTCTGGCCCTGACTCAATCTTCGACGCCGAACTTACCGCCATAATCCCCCGGTAGCTGAGAAAGTGACCCCCATCCTCAGCACCCAGGTCGATAACCTGCTTGATAGATTTAAATCTTGATAAAACTGGGATTAACGGCTCCAGGGTAGGACTTTCAGTCACCAGAATCTTTGGCCGACAATCATCAAAGAGGGAAGCCAGCTCATCAATCTTATAGTTAATGTCAAGGGGAACAGTGATGGCACCTATCTTGACGATGCCAAAGTAGGTGACAACAAATTCAGGGCTATTGGACAGCAGCATAGCGACCCGGTCACCCTTGGTTACCCCCAATTTTATCAGGGCATTGGCCAGCTTATTTGATGCTTCATCCAGGTCAGTATAGGATAACCGGCGGTCGCCGCAAGTGATGGCCGTCTTGCCCCCATAGCGACCGGCCACTTCCTCCAGCATCCGTTTCAGGCTCATCGGCAGCTAACTCTCTCCCAGAATTACCCTGGCATCCACAGCGACAGCGCCATCTTTATAAGCAAAAATAGGGTTGAGGTCAAGCTCATCCACTTCAGGATGCCGCTCGACAAAACTAGAAACCTTAAGGATTAACGCCTCCAGGTTAGCCACATCCACTGGTTCTTGACCCCGGTAACCCTCCAGCAAAGGATAGCCCTTTATCTCCCTGACCATTTCCTTAGCATCTCTCGGAGCTAAGGGAACAATCCTGAAGGAGACATCCTTCAAGACCTCGACCAGAATACCGCCCAGGCCAAACATAAGCACCGGACCAAACTGGGCATCCTTGGACATACCAATGATGACCTCTACCCCGGGGCGAGCCATCTTCTGCACTGACACACCTTGAATCTTCGCCCCAGGATATTGCTTTTTAATCGCCCCCAAAATAGCATCGTAGGCTTTACCTACCTGGTTGGCTGTCTTCAAACCCAGCTTAACACCGCCGGCATCGCTCTTATGGACGACATCCGACGAGGCTATCTTTAATACTACGGGAAAGCCCAACCGCTGGCTGATGGAGATTGCCTCTTCCCTGGAGGTTGCCAGCCTGGTATCAACCACACTTATTCCCGCCTGTTTCAGAAGTTCCTTAGCCTCTATCTCTGTCAGTACCTTCCGGCTCTCTTTTCTCGCCTTTTCGATTATCCCCCGTTCGGTCATCAAAGCTATCCTCCTGCATTAGAATTTAATTCACTAGTGTAGCAGATTTTACCCCCTTTGCCAAATATCAGGCTTTGTATCATAAGTGCTGTTTTTAAGTCTTTTTGTCATTCCCACGCAAGTGGGAATCCAGAGACATGCCTGATTATACCAATGGATTCCCGTTCCCGTATCGAGTACGGGACAAGCTTCACGGAAATGACGACTTTTGATACAAGACCCAAATATCAGAGATGAGATTGTTTTCTACCCTTGTCAATGAGCTATAATGTGAAGCTGATTACCCATTGAATAAATTATTAGAAGAAGGTTTGAGAACAAATGAACTGGAAAGGCTGTGAAACTAAACTAAGCAGAAATTGAACTCTAGCGCCGCTTAAATTCCAGGCATAAAACTTGCCCGGTGTTTTCGCTAACCTTTACCCTATCATCGATGCGCCAGCCGACAACCCACAGAATATGTTGAGATGAAGCCACCAGCGGCACCCGCTGGCGCCAGGCACGAGGGATTTTAGCGTCAATCATAAATTCACCTAATTTCTTGGGCTGACCCATACCCAATGGCTGAAACCTGTCGCCGGGCTGGCGACAGCGCACCGTTACTTCACCAGCAACTTTATCAAGGTCAAGATAGGCAGTAAAGAGGTCCTCTTTCTCGCTCATCTGCTCCCGACCGATAATAGTGGCGGCCACCTGATAACCAGGCAACAAGGTTTCACCGGGCACCTTGAGCACGATTTCATGGCTGAGAACAGGGAACGGAGATAGAGCCGCCGCATCCCTGGAAAGCAGGTACTGGTCATATTCGTTGACAAAGACCAAACCCCCGGGTAGGCTGAGCCTTCTGCCCGCCGGTCTGGTCAAGGCCGCCATTACTTCTTCCATATGCCGCGCCTCGATATCCTTGAGACTACCCAATAACTCTGCGAACGCCGCCCGAAGCAGGTGGCGTTGCAGGGCAGCAGGCAAGCCCAGAAACCTTTCCTTGTCCCAAAAAATGACGTTCCCCTGCCTTTGAGCAACACTAGCCCATAACCGGGCGCTCTCTTTATCCAGGAAGGCAAGGTCATCGCCAGCAATACGGGCAGTGCGCAGCAGGGCTTCAGCCACCCGCGGGTTATAGCTCTGCAGCAAGGGCAGGAGCTGGAGACGGATTCTATTTCTTAATGGTGAAAGCGACAGGTTGGAGGCGTCGGCCCTGGGCATAAGCTGGTAGCGGTGGCAATAATCGGCCGTCTCCGGCCGTCTTACCGGGAGTAAAGGCCTGATTACGGTAACACTATTACCCGCCGATTGCCAGTGGTTACTCGGCCGCAGTCCCCGAAGCCCCCGGCTACCTGTGCCCCGGATGAGATGCATCAGTATCGTCTCGATATGGTCGTCACCAGTATGCCCCACGGCCACCCGGCTAGCTCCGATAGACCTGGCTACCTCAGCCAGGAAGCTATAGCGTAGCTCACGGGCGGCCTCCTCTAATGAAGTGCGTTGCCGGACTCGATAGGCTTTGACATCGCGCCGTTCTATTGTGGACGGGATACCGAGCTGCCGGGCAAGGTGAGCCACATAGTGAGCATCAGCCTCAGAATCAGCCCCCCGTAATTCGTGGTTAAGATGAGCCACGTGTAGTTCTATCTTTAATTCCTCTTGGAGTTTAACCAGGATATGGAGCAGGCAGACTGAATCCTGGCCGCCGGATACTGCCACCACCAGCTGGTGCTGACCTGATACCAGGTGATGCTCCCGGAGAAAGCTCAGCACCCTCGTCTCTAATGGTTCTTGGTATCCGTGCCCTTTCACCATTTATTCATGCTGTCAGCGGTGGTGTTCAATACTTACCAGATAATCTGGATATCAAGAATAGCGTCATCATACTTCGTTGTCCTGATGGCACCAGACGCCTGCCAGGGGTAGGGTGTACCGACAACCAACTCGACATCCATATCTGACTGTGGCTCGATAAAAACAAGTCCCCTGTCTACCGTCTCAAAGGCAACCACGGCATGAGCCCATTCTTCGAAGCGAAGACGCACATAGGCCGCCCGGATACCATTGGCTTCGGCGTTATTATTAACTTCGGTAGCAAATTCAAAACAGACATATTCGCCACTGATATACGGGTTAGAATCTGTCGGGTCACTCGCCAGGAATTCTTTCAGCTCTGTATAGGTAGGGTTGCGCAGCTCCACCCGGGTGGCTACCCCTTCCTTAGAACCAATCCCCAGGCCAATTTCGTACCCTTTTCCATACCCCTTTCTGTAGGCCTCTTCATAGGCTTCCTGGTAACCGACCTCATAGGTCTGAGCATAAGCTTTCTGATAGCTGCCGTCATAAGCCGCCATAACTTTCTCCGTAAAAGTACTACCGGTGGCGCTCAGGTAGACGATGATGTCCAGGATAAAAAGCCCGGCAATCAGGATGACTATTCCCAGGACAATCCTGAGGACAGCAATACTAAACTCTTTTAAGGCATCCACTTGACTACCCTTATTTTTTAATTCACTTACCGGACAAATTCATTCACCAGACAATTGTTATTGCGGTAATCGTGTCGTCATAGCTCCGCGCCGCTAAGCCATTCAGCTCACTGTAGCGTTTACCGACTGCCACCTCGACCTCCCGGTAGGACGACGGCTCAATAATAGTAAGCCCCTTGTCGACAGTCTCAAAAGCGACCAGCTCGTAAAGGTAAACCATTCCTTCGGCCGCCTGGCGGGCAATCGGACTGCGAACATAGGCTGAGCGGATGCCGTTGGCTACGGCATAGTTATGGATTTTCTCGGCAGAATCCTTTTCACCCTCAGCCAGGATTTTTTCTCGCTCAGCTAACATTGCCCGCACCTCGGCATAGGTAGGATTGTAGAGAAAATAGAAGCCTGGTTCATTACCGCCGGTGAAGTCTCCTATCTGGCTCCTCGTGTAGCCAAGCCGGCTACCTGCCTGGTAGCCAACCCTGCTCCCCTCTTCGAGACCACTCAGATAGCCCTGCCTATACCCCTCCTCAGCCCCACGCTCCTGCGCCGCGGTTGACTTGCCGACAAGGTCGGTACCGACATAGGCGCTGGCGCCAATGCCAGCCACAATCAGGACAGCCATTACGATGATGGTTTTGATTAATCCCGGCATTATCTTAATTTTACCATTTTATTCAAAAGAATTGTAACGGAACCATCGGTTAAGTGTCGGCGACCTTAGTCACGCGGATTTACTGACGGGCTTTTAGAATCAGTTTGGTGCGGTGTATCGATTGTGGGTAACGGCTAAAACCCAGGGCGGAGACAACCTGCTCCGGTCTTCCCGAACCACCACTATCGCAGCGTAATCTCATCCCTATCGTGCAATATCGGTCACAGCCATCAACCAGCCACAGGTCATCGATTAAACTCCTCAGGTCGTAGCTGCGCCAGCCGGTATCTCGCTGATGGTGCCACGGCAGGTGCTCTACCGAGAGCAAGCCGGACACGGCTGACTCAATCTCATTCGGCCCCTTTTCAGTCTCCACTTCGACTTCGTATTCAGCATAGCCAACCTGTGATTGTAACGAGGGCATGGTTAGCGCCACCTGATAGACACCAAGTATCTCGATGCCCGGTGGTAGCTGCTGACTGACCGCGGTGGCGAACCAGTGCGGAGAGACCCACCCGGTAATAAAGACATCCATTAACTCAGCTTGGCTGGTTACCCCCACCGCCAGGGGCACCGCTAATGAGATACGGGGATGCGGGCTAAACCCTTCTGAGTAGGCGAGTGCTACCCGGGCACGACGGAGGGCTCTCTCCCACAACCGCATGATATCCAGGTGGGCGATAAACTTTACCTCCTGTCCCCGGCTGAACCTAACCCGCAGGCGCGGCATGGCCTTCCCTGGTCACTAGAATTTTCTCAATCTTGGTGCCCCGCATCTCCGTTATCACCAGCTTTAAGTCCCGATACCTTAGCTGCTCATTTACTTCAGGTATGTGCCTGAGAAGGTCTAGGATAAAACCAGCGACAGTCTCATAATCACCCCCGGGCAACTCCAGGCCCATCTCTTCATTGACTTCCTCGATGCGCATGCTACCATCAATTTCAAAGGTGTACTCATTGATGACCTCGTAATCCTTTTCTGCAGCCGTCATTTCATCACCCACCGGACCAACAATCGCCTCAACCAGCTGGGTGATGCTGACGACACCAGCCGTGCCACCAAACTCGTCCACCACGATGCACATCTGGTAGTTTTTATCCCGCATCTCGACAAAAAGCTCGCTGATACGCTTGCTCTCCGGCGTAAAATAGGCTGGACGCACCAGACCATCAATCAGACTCTCGTTATCGATGCTGCCCTTCGCCTGAGCCATCAGCACATCCTTTATCGCCAGGATACCAACCACATTATCCATGTTCTCCTGAAATACCGGGAAACGTGATAGCGGAGACTGAGCATACAGAGCCAGAAAGTCGGCTAGCCGGGAACCCTGCTCGATCGCGATCACCTCAGGACGCGGCACCATGACCTCACGCACCGGGCGGTCACCAAAATCAAAAACCTTATGCAGCATCCTGGCTTCAGACTCCTCCACCGTCCCCTCCCGGTGCCCGACCGATATCATGGTGTGAAACTCCTCTTCGCTAATTGTCGGCCTGGCTTCGGCGCCAGTCCCGGCTAATCGGGAGAATCTGATGCCGATATGGTTCAGCAGGAAGACAAAGGGATAGAACATAATTGATATGAAGGCCACCGGTGCGGCATAGCTCAAAGCTATTCTCTCCCAGTGACGGGCCGCCAGACTCTTGGGGATAAACTCAACCAGCACCAGGGTTACCAGCGTGATTAAGATAGCGGCGATGGCCGTCCCGAGGTTCTCTCCCCAGAGCTTGATGGCAACCAGCGTACCCAGCGCCGCCGCCGCCGTTTCGAAGAAATTAATCCCGAGGAGAACGGTAGCCAGAAATTTTTCCGGTCGCTCCACAATCCTGGCTACCCTTTTTGCCCGGTGATTTCCCTTTTCAATCAGATGCTGCAGGCGGATTTTCTGAAAGCTGATGAAGGCTGTTTCGGCACTACAGAAAAAAGCAGCCACCACCAGGGAAATCAGGAACAGTATTAAGTATGTACTATCAACATCATCCATATCTTCCCCTGGCAAGAAATCGCCAGTGTGTGTTCATGCTAGCATTTTACCTTAAAGATGTCAAAAAAGCAGCCGGGCCGATTATTCTGTCATCTACCGCCTGTGCTATAATCCAGGTGTATGAAAATCCTGGGTATTGAGACCTCTTGTGATGAGACCGCCGCCGCCGTGGTCGAGGATGGCGCCAGCATCCTGTCCAATCAAATTGCCTCGCAGGTGGCAATCCATGCCCGCTACGGGGGGATTGTGCCTGAGGTAGCCTCGCGCCAGCACATTCTGGCGATTATCCCGATACTAAAGCAGGCGCTGGCTGAAGCCAGGGTTACCTGGAGTGACCTGGACGGGCTGGCGGTTACCATCGGCCCCGGCCTGGCCGGCTCGTTGCTGGTCGGAGTCAACACGGCTAAGGCAATTGCCTTAGCTCATCGGTTACCTGTTACCGGAGTCAATCACCTGGAGGGTCATATCTACGCTAACTGGCTAGTCGACCGCCATCACCATTCGGCGCCCGATTTTCCCTTGCTCTGCCTCATTGTTTCCGGGGGACACAGTGACCTGGTGCTAATGAAGGGGCACGGGGACTATCTACTATTGGGGCAGACACGGGATGACGCTGCCGGCGAAGCCTTTGATAAAGCCGCCCGGATACTGGGCTTGGGCTACCCCGGCGGCCCCGCCATCGAGCGCGCCGCCACTAGCGGTGATACTTCCATCCCGCTACCCCGTGCCTGGCTGAAGGGAACTAACGACTTCAGCTTCAGCGGCATCAAGACCGCCCTGCGGCGACTAGCCGAAGGTGATAAGATTTCAACCAAGGGTGATGCCGCCGCCAGCTTTCAGGAGGCCGTGGTTGCTGTCCTGGTGACCAAAACTGTCGCCGTCGCCAAAGAGTACCGGGTGAAGCAAATTTTGCTGGCCGGCGGAGTCGCCGCCAACGGGAGACTCCGCCAACGCCTGGTGCAAGATTCACCCCTCCCCGTTCTCATTCCCCCCCTGAACTTATGCACCGATAACGCCGCCATGATTGCCGCCTGCGGCTACTACCGCTTCCAGTCCGGCAAGCGGGATGGCTTAGACCTGGATGTGATTCCCGGTCTCAAGCTGGGTTAAGGAGCTAAGATATTATGGGTAAACATGAGAGAGAAGATGTCTATATTGCGGAAAATATTCTGAATGATTTGCTTAATGGAGAAACAATAGACCAAGCCCGTAAACGGCACGAATTTTATCGGTATGCTGATGCCTTATTCCATAGAATAAAAAATGACTTTCCGATGATGAAAAGGAGTCATCATATAGGAAATGTATACGGAACTTCCGTTGGAGACATAAAGCTCAATTTGCCAAGCGAAGAGGTATATTTAGAATTAAAATTCTTAGCAAGTGGAAGCGGTACCCGAGCAAGCATGGGGCAAGACGCTCTGACTGACTTTGGTCTTTTCATAGGTGAAAACATTCTTTCTTGGAGTGAGTTCAGAGAGAGGAAGGACCACACGGGATGGGTAATGCGAGAGTTAAATAAATTCGAGCCTTATCCTAAAGAGATTGTTTATAAAACAGGCAAGAATGCCATTTACGAAAAAGCAAATTATCTGAAAAAGCGGATATTAGGTATCAATAATGAGAACACGAAGACTTTCGCAGAGGCAGTACTCCGTGATAAGACATCATCAAAGAACAAAATCACTGCTGCTGAAATAATAGTGCAAATTATGGAAAAAGACCGAAGAGAGAAAATTGAATATCTTAACTATCTGAAGACTCTTAAACAAAACAAAGACAATATAAAGAAGTTACTATTCTTAATTCTTGCTGGAGCGCATACCTATGAAAGCCTTAAGCTACAATGGGAAATTGACCTAAACCAAATAATAGGGACACTTCGCCATGAGTATTTCGTTTACTACATTTATAAAAGTACTCTTAGCACAAAAGTCGAGGATTTTTCCACTAAACTAAATCACCTGTTGGATAAGGAAATCTATATGTCGTTCCATGAAAATCAAACAAACGTTCTGTTATCCTTCGTGGATAGACTGAATATTGAGATACCCATTCTCCGTATCGTATTTCACTGGAAAAATAAATTTCAAGGGATTGAAACCCCTTGCCTGCATATATTTGATGACCGCTATCTAAAGGAAGAGTTTATTTGAAATCAATCGGAAACAGCCTTTCTAGCTCGTTTTTAGAGATTTGAGTATTCCCCGTGATGCTCTGTACAATCCTCATTTTTTCTGGTGCGTTTAGCTGTCCTAGTATGTCCTCCAAGCTTACCGTTTTATCTATCGGCATTAGGCTTTTTTGTGGCGGAGGGGAAATAACATTTATATGATTTTCCCCGATAAATTTCATTCCTTGGGGGACAAACGCTGCTCTAATGCGCCCTGAACCTGGCCTGCCAACAATTCTGTTCACTACGATGGCCGGACCCACATCATAATCCTCCGTTATTTTGACATATTGTAGTCTTTTATGATTCCCCAGTTTTAATCCATCCCGGGTTATATTGTAAGACCAAATCAGCGGAATGTTACCATCAGCTTCATTCGTTAAAAAGCTTTTGTTCTGATTCCACACCAACCTACCCGTCTTCACTGTGTAGCCAAGCCCTGATAAAGTTTCCTTCCCTTCAAATGCCTTTGTTAGATAATCTACCTTTTCGCTAAAGATTAAGATTCCATTCTTTCTAAAAATGTAATCTCCCTTATTTTTACCTTTTTTAAGAATCAAGAGCATTACAGATTGTAAAGCTTTATCAAACAAGTTAGGCGAATCTAGTACAGACAGGTATTCTATGTTACAGCTCTCGACAATATAATTTCTCAACTTGGCAAAGAATGCTCCATTATTCATCGAGGGAGACACGACATAGGCCAAATACCCCCCTCTCTTCAGTAGCTTTATTCCCTGATAGACAAATAAGTTGTATATATTCGCTCGCCCATTTATTATCTCACTAAATTTTTTCTTCATTTTTGTATTTGGGCAGAATTCATAATAGGGTGGATTGCCAATCACAAAATCATATTTTTCATAATCACTCTTCTCAAGCGCGTCAGTATTTTCTATTCTCGCATCAGGTACCACCCTTTGAGCGATTTCAACCAGTTTTTCATCAATATCCCATCCATAAAGCTCCGCATTGCTAAAAAACTCTCTAGCCGTTAGTAGAAATTCCCCAGTACCACAGCCAGGATCTAATATCTTGGGATTATCTTTTTGGGGTAGTTTGCTGAGTATTTTTTCTCTTATTGATTTGGGGGTAAAGTATTGTCCTAATGACTTCCTATGTTCTATATTCACTTCGTCCACATATTCCAATGTCTCAGGCTGAAACTCGTCCTTAATCATTTTTTGCCCCCTGCTCATTATGTATTTTAGCACGGATTAAGCTTTTATGTGCCTTTTCCCTGTTATTTCTAATTATACACGCTTCCGTGTAAATTGTCAAAGGGTTTTTTGGTTTTTTAACGGGCAACTATTACACCGGCCCTGACTGCACAGATTATTATAGATGTGAATCAGCCCCTGCTGCCGTTGGGCTGAGTTAACCAGGCGACGGCTTAGCCCAAGCTGAGCTGTCATCTGCCTCTCCACGGAGTTTACCGTCAGCCTGGGATAACGACGATAGAGGTTAAAGGCTTGTCTCACCGCTTCCGCCTGTGCAGTAGCGGCGCCCCAGGCAAAGGTGAAGGGCAGGAGCACGTTAACGATAATATCAGCCGCTCGCCCTTTACCCAGAAGGGTCGGACTGCTTATTTTGCCGCCCGGGCCAAAATCAAGGTGGCTTGCCCAGTAGCCACTGGTGGTCACCAGTAAGCCCTTTTCTAATCTGTGGTCGCCCCGGCTGAGCGGCGCCTCTTTGACCAGGCTAATCAACCCGGCCAGTAGCCCCCTTTCCCGGTAGCGGAGGAGGAGATAACTCATGGCTACCAGGCGACGAATGGGCGAGTTATTGGGTCTAATCTTAAACAGGTGCCAGGCATCAGCGGACATCACCCGGCTACGGCGGCAAGAAGTCCACCGCCTTTCCAATTTGTCCAGCCACCCGTCATCCCAGTCATTTTCCGGCGGCTTATTCCGGCGCTGTGAGGGCAGCAGTCCCGCCGTCCCCAATAGTAGCGCCTGCTGCCGGGCAAGACATTCCTCATCTGAGACGACGCCTTGAGTTATCGACTCCAGCATTGTCAGTGGCAGGCGGCCGGCGAGCTCAAGAAAGGGGAGCTTATTCCTGGAGTAACCCAGCGCCCCCATTATTCCCCGGTAAAGGCACTGGCTTGCCGCCACCTGTGCCAAATCTGCTTGAAACCTGGCCGCCTTGGCCAGAAACCGCTCTTCCCCGGCCCTGTCTAGAAATCCGGCGACACTAGCTGTCGCCCGGCGCGGTGCCACTGCGAGACAGTGCCTATTCCGCCTGGTCAGGGAACCGTCCCCATTGCGCCAGTGGCTCAGGGGAGTTTTTATGTAGTTGTTGAGGGCAAGGACAGGAACTTCCCTCCCGTTCTGGAGACAGGTAGCCCTCTTCGTGTTGTGCCACATCACCACATGCAGAATTACCCGGTTATAGACGACATCCCGGTGATGCCGGTGCTCTCGCCAGCCACTGGACTTGACGTGGACCTCAACATCCCCCTTCATTAACCCCCGCCTGGTGACAATAACTGCATCCCGAAAATCAGCTCCTCGGTCATCGTTGCGCCTGCCCGGGTAAACTATCTCTATCGACTCGCCCCCTTCGGTAACCAGCCTCTTTCTCTCCAGTAGCTGGTGCTGCCAGATTTCTATAATCTGATTCTCTGTGAGATTATTGGGCAACCTACCCCCTATTATCCCCCTCCCTTAATAAGGAAGGGGGAATTTATTCTAAAGATAGGCTCCGCCTCTCTTCAACTCTCTATTATTTAACACGTTATCGTGTATTGATAGCCCAATAAAGGCGGTTTGCCCCAGCTAAACCGCACCGCCTCTCGGGCTCTGGCTTCAATATCTGGTCGGCTGACCCGTCAAGCCGGAATAATCGGCTTTTATTTAGATTACAGTTATTTTACACGCTTTCGTGTAAAATGTCAAGGCTTGGCTGGCTTTTTCGTTGTTTTCCGGGTAGGAATGGCCTGATATTCAAAGTTGGCTCGTTCGGCAACGATAGAAAGCAGGGTGGCTGAAGCCCCACGAGGCTGATACATCCCCTTTTCCCATTCGCTGATTGTCTGCTGACGCGTCCCCAGCCTCTCCGCCAGCTCACGCTGGGTCAAACCTAAGTGATGCCTTAAGGCGCGAACGTGCTCGCTACCCCACTGGGGTCGCTGCGCTTTATCCTTAACCATTGCTTAAAGCTTACACGATTTAGTGTAAACTGTCAACGATGGCTCTGGCGCAAAAGTTGCTCTTGACAGAACATTGGGGATGGCTTTATTATTAAGAAAATGAAATACGGTAAAATCCTTCTCACCTCAGCGATAGCTCTGGTTTTTACCCTGTTGCTGGCCGTCGTACCAGCGCTACCAGTCCGGGCTCAGTACCTCGAGGTGACACCGAAGCTGCGTAAAATCGGTGAAAGAGTTGATATCTACGCCAGTGGGTTAAATTCGCAGGCAGGGGTTAACATCTACTTTTCCAAAAAAGACGCCAATATCGGCCAACTCATTGATACCCATGTTTTGAACTATGAACGGGTAGTAGTCAACGCCTTGACTAATCCTAATGGCGTGCTAGACGCGGTCAATGCTTTTGTGGTCCCGAGTAAACTTACCAACGGCGCGGCACAGGAAACGGTACGTCCTGGCCTTCACTACGTCTATATCACCTATTTCGGGCTCAAGCCGATAGTGGCTGTTGGCACCATCACCGTGGAGAGCAGGGGTAAGATTACGCTTGACCCCAAGGAGGGTGCCGTTGGTAGTGAGGTTAAGATTAAGGGTGAGGGTTTCGATGACCGCGAAGATATTATTGCGGAATACGACGGTGACCCGGTTGCTATCAAAAGTGGCGATAGAACTGACAGCAGCGGAAACTTCACCGCTACCATCTTAACCCCTGAGAGCACGGCTGGCAGCCACACCATAACCGTCATTGGCGATGACTCCGGGATTGAGGCTGCCGCTGCATTCACCACCAAGCCCAGGATAACCATCACCCCGGCATCAGGGACAGTCGGTGACACCATCAGCGTTAACGGTACCGGCTTTGGCAACCGGGCTGACTTTAGTATCTTCCTGGCTAACGAAGAAGTAGTCAAGGACAAACGAACTGGTAGCAATGGCAGTTTTAGTGAAACTTTCACCGTCCCTTCCAAGGCAGCCGGCAGCTATGATATCGAGGCCGAGGATAAGAATGGCAACTCTAACACGGTAAAATTCACCGTAGCTGCCAGTGCTATCAGCCTCAGTGCTAGCGGCGGGCATAGCGGCAACAAGGTCTCAGTCAATGGTACTGGCTTTCAAACCAGCCAGCCGGTAACGGTCACCTTTGACAACGACCCGGTGGCGACCGTGGCCACTGACGCCAGTGGTAAGTTCAGCGCTACTTTCATCGTACCGTTACGTCCCACCGGCTCTTATGTCGTCGAAGCCAGCAACGGCAGCCACACAATTACCGCTACCGCTAACTTCAAGATTGATACCAGTACCACCATTACCCCGGTGACAAGCGCCGCCGACCCCGGTTATGCCGCAACGCCCGTTACCATCAATGGCATCGGCTTTCTGCCCGGGGGAACGGTCGCCGTTACCTATGACGGCACTCAAGTGACGACGGTAATTGTCGGCGCTAACGGCGACTTCTCCGCCGCCTTCACTGTCCCGGCCAGCCGGGGCGGACAGCACACCATAATCGCCACTGATGGCAGCAACCGCCAGCAATTTACTTTCGTTATGGAATCGATACCACCGCCAACACCAGCAAAGCAAAAACCGGAAATGGGTATCAAAGCGGAGGCAGCGGCCTATTTTAACTGGGAGGACGTTACCGACCGCAGCGGCGTAACCTATACCCTCCAGGTTGCCACTGATGAGAGCTTCTCCGCCGCTTCCATGGTACTGGAACAAACGGGGCTTACCCAGTCGGAATATACCATCACTAAAGAGGCCAGACTAAAGTCGGTCAGTAAGGAGACTCCTTACTACTGGCGTATTCGGGCTGTCGATGGTGCCGCTAATGAGAGCGGGTGGTCAGGTACCGGGTCGTTCTACACCGGCTTTAGCCTTGGCCTGTCTCAGGCGACTATCTATACGCTACTGGGAATCGTGAGCCTGCTCCTCTTCGTTTTCGGCTTCTGGCTGGGGAGAAAAACCGCTTACTTTTAGCGGCAACCCGGCCTATCTCTTCGCCCCAAGACGAGTCATCTTAAAGGGCTTCCCCTGATTAAGCGGAAAGCGGCGCGGCGGACTATGTGTCAGCCTTAAGAATACGAATAATCTTCGTCTTAGCTTTGACGACATCCAGTTTATCGACCTTCTCGATGGCCGCCTGAAGGTTGCCCTCTTTCGCCAGATGCGTCGTCATCACCAGGGGCACAAATTCCCGGGAAACTGCTTCCTTTTGAATAACCGCCGCCAGACTGATATGATACTTCCAGAAGATATCGGTAATCCGGGCAAGAACGCCGGCCTGGTCAACGACACTAAATCTCAGGTAGTAGCGCCGCTCGACCGCTTCGGTCGAGCCTAATGTCAGCTCCTGAGCTGAACCTGGCATCGGTAGTGCCCGGCCCTCAGCGATATCAAGCAAGTCTTTAATGACGGCGTCAGCCGTTGGGTAGGTGCCGGCGCCGGGCGCCACCAGACCGGAGACGATGCCGTATTCATCCTCAAGCTCAATCCCGTTATAGGCGCCCTGAAGAGAGCCTAACAGAGATACCTGGGGAACCAGTGACGGGTGCACGGCAACATTAAAAACGCCTTCTTCTGGCTCAATCACTCCCACCAGCTTAACCGCATAGCCGAGCTCGGTGGCATACTGGATATCCTGCAGGGTGATGGCTCTAATGCCTTCAACCGGGAAAGGAGCGACCGCCTGGTAAGAATTGCTGATGAGACCGAGGAGAATACGAATCTTGTTGGCGGTATCTATCCCATCGATATCGTCTGACGGGTCAGCCTCGGCGTAGCCTTTTGCCTGGGCTTCTCTCAGTGCCTCCTCAAATCCCTTAGCCTCTCGTGTCATGGTCGACAATATGTAATTAGAGGTGCCGTTCAAAACAGCATAAATCCGCCGGAATTTTTTAGCGGCGGTACCGGCCTGGCGAAACTCGTGAATGAGCGAGTGACAGCCAACGAAACTGGCTCTGAAACCAACCCGGCGGTTTAAAGTTGAAGCCAGTTGAAAAACACGGTGCCCTGCCTGCGCCAGCAGCCTCTTGTTAGCGGTCACTACGTCCTTACCATTCTGCATGGCGGCTAACAAAATACTCCTGGCCGGTTCAATACCGCCAATCAACTCGACGACGATGTCAATTTCAGGGTCATTAACGACCTGGCGCCAGTCTGTGGTGAGGTAGCTCGCCGGCAGGTCGACGGCGCGTTTTTTCTTCAGGTCGATATCAACGACTCTGGCAAGCTCAAGACCGGCCACTCCTTTTTGATAAAGGAGTTCGACGACACCGCTGCCGATATTACCAAAACCAATAACGGCGACCTTCTTTGTTCCTGCCATAATATGTGCTCCTGATTAAGAATTGTGGCAAGCTCATATTATAGCTACCGGTAGGCAGGTGTCAAACCTACGACCTAACTCCCCCTCGCCCCCCGCGGCTGATACTGCCTGGCGGCTTCAACCAGTAGCGCCAGGCTCATTAGGAAATCATCGTGTCCCTGCCCCGGCTCAACGTAGAAATTCATCGTCTGGCTGGGACGGTAATGGCTTTTTGCCTTCTCCATCTCGAACCAGAACTCTTGGTACTCGGCGGAGCCATCCCCGGCATACATTTTTAACCGGCCGGAATTAATGGCGGCTAACAGGTTAAAACCCAGCCCCGACTTCGACGGCTGGCTGAAGGTAAAGGGAATAACCCGTGAGCCTAACGACTGCCTGAGAAAGGAACTCACCGGCTGTCCCACCCCGGTAGCATCAACGACCACCCGGCGGCACTGCCAGACATTTTTGATGATATCGACTAACTGGGCATAGAGCTCGGTGTGCTTCCTGCCCGTCCACCAGTAGTGCTCCACAACCCTAACCCCGGGCTCTTTCTGGACATCACCACCACTACTAGAGAAGTCCACTTCCCCAATAGTAACTACCGTCGAATCCTGGCGTGGCTTGAGAGCCCTCAGCCGGGCGCCCTCTTCGGCCTCAGCTTCCCCGGCCAGGTCAACCCCGGCGACATAGACTTTTCCACTCTCTGCTTGGTGTTTTCTGCTGTGTTCGCCAGCAAGCTGAGCCTGCTGCTGAGGTGACAGGAAGCCGCCACCGCCATGCATCGGTAAGAGACAATACTGAGTCAAAAAGAGGGGGTGCTTCGCCCCCAGGCGCTGCCTCTCCCCTTCGACATAAGCCAAATAGTCGGGGTTATACCTGGCTACTTCCTGCCAATCATAGCGGAAGTGGCGTTTGATGCCATCCCTTCTTTCCAGCTCATAATTGGTTTGCTTTATCTCCTCCAGAAGGGTGGTATCATCCCAGGTAGTGCCATAGTGGACGGTGGTAACATTGGTCGTTGCCCCCATCGGTTTGAACTCTTTGCTATACTTTTCCTGGCTGACATCCTGGGCTTCATCTATCTCCAGGAGAATATGAGCCGTGTGCCCGACCACATTAGCCGACTCATCAGCCGACAGGAAGACAGCCCGGGCATTCCCCAGCCTGATGATATAACCCAGCTCAGCTACCCAGCTCCCAGCAAAGCCGGCATCGTTTAGCCTGTCTTTCAGCCGCGTCATCGAGATGATTGTCTGCGGCTTGAAGGTAGGCGAGCACTTCACCAGGCTCCGCGGTTCGGTCATATAGAGGGTTAAAAGCAAAAGCTCAAGCTGGGACGATAGCTCATTTTTACCCCCCTGCCGGGCAATCTCCACGGAGAAGGTCAATCCCTTGCGGCCAAAAACGCTGTCGAGGATAGCTGAAGCCACCTCTCGCTGATAGGGTCGTAATGTGTTTATCTGCGGGCTGTTTACCACCATCACCTCTATATTCTATTAATAAACCCATCTCCCTGACCCCATTCCCTTAATAAGGGAGGGGGAAGGATTCTCTTAAGAGGGGCTAACGCTCCTCTTAAACGCCCCGTTAGTTCAATCTTCATGAGAAGGAGAGGGGGCTTCGCCCTCTCTCTAAAGTCTCTTCCCCCTCGTCTTCCCGAGGAGAGGGGGATAAAGGGGGTGAGGTTATTAACAATCCCAATATAAATAGGACAGGCCAGAAATTCCCACTACTTTTTGAGGGTGGTTCCGAGACCAATACCGAGAGGCAAGGCGACATCTCTAAGGACATTAGCTATCGCTTCCTTCAGTCCTTTCTTGTCCTCCTGGCTGATGTTATACCTGGTCCGGAGCAGCCGTGCCAGGGTATTGGTTGCCTGCATAATCAGCTTGATATTCTCCGGGTCACGTTCCAGGAGGGACTTTATTTTCACTCTGAGCAAAGCAATCTCATCATCAATGCCCTCAACATCAGTAGCCAGCTCGAAGTCGAGCCGTTCGGCCTCGTCAAGCACCTTGGAATAGAAACCATGCTTCCTGGCGTTCTGATTACCTCTGGGAGCGCCTCTTTTCCCTTTCAAAATCTCTTCTCCCCGAGCTGGTCGCTTTACCGACACCTCTGAGCGAGGCATTGTCGGCGACCCTTTTAGCGGCCGGCAGCTTATCTCCATTCTTGAGGACACTGGCCGTAGCCAGGACGATGGTGTGAGCTGCCAGGTCCCACCTCTGTTTTTCCACAGCTATCCGCAATAGCCTCATCGTTTACCCCTGTCTATATATATCTGCATAATAGCACATATGTTCTATTATGACTACCGGGTTTTGTCGTATTTATTGATATTCCAGTCTCACTGTTATAGAATAGGTTGGACGAAAATGAGTGTTGTTAAACAACTTTACCAGCTACAGGATGTTGACCTGGAGCTTGAGTCCAGCGAGCGAGCCCTGAAGCAAATTACCGCTCAGCTCGGCGAAAACGGGGCAGTGGTCAGCACCCGGAGCAAACTCACCCTGGAACACCAGCACCGGGAAGAATTGAATCAGCAACAACGCGCCATAGAACGGGCAATAGATGACCTCACCAGTAAGCTCGCCCCGGCCGAAGAGGAGCTATACAGCGGACGGATACGCAACCCCAAAGAGCTAGCCAACCTGCAACACGAAATTGACGGGCTGAAAGCCAGGCGTGACCAACTGGAGGATAAGGCACTGGCGACAATGGACCAGATTGAGCTTGCCGCCAGGAGCATAGCTACCATCGAAGGCGAGCTTAAAATAGTGGAGGCTGAGTGGCAGAGACAGCAACAGCGGCTAGCGGCTGACCTGGAGCAAGTCAAAACCGTACTGTCTAGCCTCCAGGATAAACGACAACGGCTCGTAGCCGAGATTGACCCTCAGGCAATTGAGGTCTACCAGGCACTCAAACAACACAAAGGAGTGGCTGTAGCCAGGGTAGAGCAGGGGATATGCCACGGCTGCCGCATATCGTTACCCATTAGCGAGCTACAACAGGCAAGGAGCGGCCGCCTGGTGCGCTGCAGTAGCTGCGGTCGTATCCTTTTCTTAGCCTGAGTAAAGGGAAGGGCCGTAGCCGTACGCTTTTATGAGCCTGAACCAGAAGAAAAGACGATGCCGATAGAAAAGGTAATAATATTTACTGATGGTGCCTCGCAGGGTAACCCCGGACTAGCGGCGATAGGTGCCGTCGTCAAAGATACGCAAGGCGGGGTTATTACTTCTATCTCTCAGGGCATTGGCCGAGCCACCAGTAACCAGGCAGAATACAGAGCCGTTATCGCCGCTCTAGAGGCTGCTATCAGTCTGGGTATCAACCAGGTCGATATGCGTTCCGACTCAGAATTGGTCGTCCGGCAAATCAATGGAAGATACCGGGTGAAAAATGCTTCTCTCAAGCCCCTATATCAGACGGTAAAGCAACTGCAGAACCGGCTTAAAGGCTTCACTATCACTCACATTCCCGGACAGGAAAACACCGAAGCCCATAATCTAGCCATTAGGGCACTGAAGTGACCCGGCTATTCATTAATAGGTGACATCATGCCCAACATGGCAAGAAAAGCAAAAAGGAAACCGCTCCCTCTCTATAGGCTTTTTTATTCCTGAAGACGGTTCGGAGCTGGACATGAAATGGAACTATTTGATGGCAACGGTTCTAACAGCGCTGTTACTGTCAGGTTGCACCTGGAAAGCATCAACTCCGCCGGCAACAAAGCCCGGGCTGGAAGCCATCCGCTTCGATAACGCAACACCTAGAGACGTCCTGCTGGCAGGCAGAGCAACCTTCGAGAAGTCCTGCTCTACCTGCCATGCCCTGCCCACGTCAGAACAGGTAAACAGATTCGCTACCGACGAGGCGCTGGTCACCTTCGGCATTCTGATGACGCGACACATGGCCAACCTTGACGACGAGGCAGCCGAGAAGGTCATCCGCTACCTTCTTGCCCTCCGCCACGACGCCGCCCCATAATTTGACCAACTCCTGGTTACTTCGGCGGTGGACCAGCCGGTATCACTTTGTTTCGTTCTTCCGGGGTGATGAAGTAGAGATGCGCATCATAGTGCGGCACAGTGAAGCCGGCATGTCCCTGTGGATTGAAGGAAACCGTCATGTGGTTTATGGTTGCGCCCACCGGCAAAGGGTCAAGCTCTCTGATCACCGGTCCCAGCTCCTCTTGCGCTGGAGGCGGTACCGGCGTTTCCTTCAACATCTCCTGAGTATACATGTACTCCATGCCGATAACCTTGCCCTGGTGTACAAGATAAAGAGGACCCAGAGGCAGGCCTTTAGGGATTGCCCAGTGCTCCCCCATCCGTGGTACCACCTCAGAGAGTTTCTGCGCCTCCTTGGGCAATGTCACTGCTGTCGCCGGGGCACAGGCACTGAGGAGCATAGATAAAACCAGCAACAGCGTCGCTGCTATCACCGCTTTCTTTTTCATTTATCACTTCCTTTCCTTCATTATTTTTTATTCGTTATCCCTCGACCTAGAGCAATTGGTAAATCAATCATACTCCCTTCATCACTTTGACTTACTCAACGATATTGCTAAAAATCCAGCTCTTCTTAACAGAAAGGCAGCAAAACTCAGGGATTTTCCTGACGAAACACCGCCAAGTCAAGGGTATTTCCCCACTTTACCAATTGGCGAATATAATAATACGGCCAAAGGGGACATGTCAAGACACCTGACCATGAGATTGTTTAGTAACCCATCCCATTGGCTCCCTTCCCCTTAAGGTTAAGGGAAGGGAGCGTAAAGTAAGAGAGGGGGCTTTGTCCCCTCTCTAAAATCTCTTCCCCCTCTCCTTGTTAAGGAGAGGGGGATAAAGGG
>JACQGQ010000072.1 GCA_016199495.1 Chloroflexota bacterium | reverse complement strand
TACTCCCCCTTCCCTTACTAAGGGAAGGGGGTCAGGAGGATGGGTTGTTAAATAACCTCTTTATTCTCGCCTGGCTCTTCTCTTTCTCAGTTCAAGAGCGACGACGTTTCTTAGAACCTGGTTGGTGCCTTCATATATCTGGGTAATTTTGGCGTCTCGCATCATTTTCTCTACGGGGTAATCACGCATATAACCGGCGCCACCCAGAATCTGCACAGCATCAGTGGTAACTTTCATTGCCATATCTGAGGCGAAGACCTTAGCCATGGCTGATTCTTCACTAACACTCCTGGCGCCGCTATCGACAGTTCGGGCGGTGGCATAGACCAGTGCTCTGGCGGCTTCCACCTGGATAGCCATATCAGCCAGCATGTGCTGAACGGCTTGAAGAGAATAAATAGGGTGTCCGAACTGGACGCGCTGGCAGGCGTAATTTACGGCCACTTCCAAAGCTCCTTGAGCCAAGCCAACTGCCTGAGCCCCGATTCCGGGACGCGACATATCAAACAGTTTCATGGTTACGATAAAGCCCATCCCCTCCTTAGCGATGATGTTCTCTTCTGGAACAAGGCAGTTACGGAAGATTAGTTCCCTGGTGGCTGAAGCACGAATGCCCAGTTTCTTCTCCTTCTTGCCGAAGGAGAAACCCGGTGTGCCTTTCTCGACCAGGAGGGCAGTGGCGCCGCGAGCGCCTCTGGCTTTATCAGTTAAGGCGATAACGGTATATATCTCAGCCTCACCACCGTTAGTGATGAACTGCTTGGTGCCGTTAAGCAGGTAGCCTCCATTGACTCTTTCCGCCGTCGTTTTTATGGCGCTGGCGTCACTACCGGCGGTCGGCTCAGTCAGGGCAAAGGCGGCTAGTCTCTTACCGGCAGCGACATCCGGCAGGTATTTCTGTTTCTGCTCTTCAGTGCCGTATTGCAGCAGTGGCGTGATTCCCAGGTCAACGGCGGCATAGCTGACAGCGATAGCGGCACAGGCGCGGCTTAACTCCTCCACAACCAGACACAGGTCGAAACAGCCTCCGCCTAAACCCTCATATTCTTCGGGGATAAAGACGCGAAACATATCGCTATCGGCCAGGTCTTTCATTATCTCCCAGGGAAAGTCTTCCCTTTCGTCAAGCTCAGCCCGTACTGGCAGTATCCTCTCCTCAGCAATTCTTCTTGCCAGGTTCTGCATCGTCTTTTGTTGCTCGTTTAAGAAATATTCCAAGATAAACCTCTCCAATTAATCGATTGCTTATCAATGATTGGGGAAGCATCTATCGCTACCGGCTTAAGCTTAACCATCGGCTCTCTTGGTGGCGACCCCGGAGGATACTACAAAAGTTGCCGGATTCCAATTCAACTTACCTTATTATAAGCGGTGCCACATACTTACTGTCAAGCTAACAGCTAATCTTGACAGTCGAGACGATGGTAAATTATGATAAGTCCACCCCAATTTCTGCCCATCTTACTCAGACAAGGAGGGAGGTTATGTTAGCACTGGAAGGTATCAGAATACTGGACCTCAGCCGGGCCGCCCCGGGTCCTTTCTGTAGTATGATTTTAAGTGACTTGGGTGCTGAGGTAATTAAAATCGAGGCGCCTCCAGGCGCCAGTCGGCTACGGGCGGGAGCGGCCAGTGATGAAGAAAAGAGAGGCGTTGCCTATCAGACTCTAAGCCGGAACAAAAAGAGTATCGGGCTTAATCTGCGCTCAGAAGCAGCCCGTCGTATCTTCTACCAGCTGGTTGAGCAGGCCGATGTTATTATCGAGGGATTCAGACCAGGTGTGGTTAAAGACTTAGGTATCGACTATGAAACCGTGAGCCAGATAAACCCTCAAATCGTCTATGGCTCTATCAGTTCCTACGGACAGGACGGTCCCTATCGTGATGTAATTGCTCATGACCTCAATGCTATTGCTATGGGTGGAGCATTAGACTTGATTGGGGAGAGAGGTGGCCGGCCTGTTATTCCATTAAACCTGGTAGCCGATTTTGGTGGCAGTGCGATGTGTCTGGGTATCGGTATCCTGAGCGCCCTTATTGCCCGGAGTAAAACGGGTAAAGGACAGTATGTCGATATATCAATGTTAGACAGTGTTATCGGACTGTTGACTTCAGTGGCCGCTGGCTATTTCCGCGATAATATAGTACCCAAGCGCGGAGAAGGAGCTACGGCTGGGGCGGCGCCTTACTACAATATCTACGAAACTAAGGATGGAAAGAGGATTACTATTGGTATTCTTGAGCCTTGGATATGGGAAAACTTCTGCCGGGAAATTGGCAAGGAGGATTTTATCGCCTATCAGGCAGACAAAACAAAGTGGGAAGAGCTCTCAACTTACTTAACACAGCTCTTTCTGACTAAAAACAGGGACGAGTGGTTTGAGCTCCTGAGCCGAAAGAACATCTTTATCGGTAAAGTTTATTCATTGGATGAGGTCTTTACTGACCCCCACGTGCTTCATCGCCAGATGGTTATCGTAATGGAGCACCCGACCGAGGGTAAGGTTAAACAGGTGGGCATTGCCGTTAAGCTATCAGATACACCCGGCGCAATTAGAAGCCGGCCGCCAATGCTCGGTGAACACACCGAGGAGATACTGGCCGGCCTGGGATACAGCGCGCCAAGAATTAAGGAACTGCGCCAGCAGGGGGCAATAGGCTAGCTGTCCCGTGCTTCCAGCCTGGCCACTACCTCGTTTATCGTCTCCTCAGCCGTAGAAGCACCACCGGTGACGCCGATATGGTGATGTCCTTGAAGCCAGGAGGGTTGGATTTCCTCGGCAGTTTCAACCAGATGTGTTGGGACCACGGTAGCACATAACTCGGCAAGGTGATTGGTATTAGCACTGGTATGACTGCCGATAACGAACATCAGGTCTACCCTGTTAGCTAACTCGAGGGCGGCTTGCTGGCGTTCTCTAATGTCATGACAGATGGTATCGATAATGCGCAACTCGGCATCTTTTACCAGGGCGGAATTAATAATTTCCTTGACAAATTCGGTAAAACGAGCTGGTATCTGAGTCGTCTGGGATAAAATACCGACACGGCGGGGTAAATACTCCAGGGTGGCCATTAAATTCTTATCCAGCGTCGCCACTCCCTGGCCGTTGGCCCAACCAAGAATACCCTTGACCTCAGGATGGTTAGCATCTCCATAGATAACGACAAAAAAACCAGACCTGACTAATCTGCGGGCGGCAATCTGGGCGCGGTGAACAAAGGGACAGGTAGTATTAATTATCTCGGTGTACCGGGTCCGAAGCTCGTCTTCTAATTGTGGGCTTATCCCATGAGTACCAATAGCGACAATGTCACCCCGTATCTCATCCAGGCTATTACCCACCCTGACACCGATGTCAGCCAGCCGGCGCATTACCTGTTGGTTATGCACCACGGCGCCCAGCGTTTCCACCTGCCCACGCTCATGGGCGACCTTCCTCAGGGTATCAATGGCTCGCTTAACCCCAAAGCAAAACCCTATTGCCGCTGCTTTTTCAACTCTTAATGCCATCTAATTTTCCTGGCTCGTCATAATTCCCCCGATATTCCGGCGGGAGGAGTTCAGCAATATGTCCCATGATAGAGCTGGTCAGTTCAACCAGCTTTGCCTTAGTCAATTTATGGCCAACCGACGGCAGATGGAAGGGGGCGCCGATATTAACTGTTATCTGAGGGCGAGCCAGTAACCAGGCTATACCCTTAAGTTTCTCCGTGCCGGTAATGCCGACCGGGAGGATGGGAACACCGCTGCGCAGGGCGATTACTCCCGAGCCGGGGAAAGCCGGCTGTAATTGAGCACTGTTACTCCTCGTCGCCTCAGGGAAGATGACTAGAGCCAGCCCCTGGGCTAAAACTCTCTGTGCCTGGCGCAGTGCCTGCCTATCCAGTTGCCCGCGGTGTACTGGAAAGGCACCAAAGCGGCTGACAAAGTAGCCGGAAAATCTGGAGCGAAATAGCTCCTCCTTAGCCATAAATATCGCTTTCCGCCCCAGACTGACACTGACCAGCGGCGGGTCAGCCAGATTAAGATGGTTAGCTACCACCAGCAAGGGACCCTGGCTGGGGATATTCTCTCTGCCCCTGACCTGCCAGCGAGTCAGCAGGTAGAGTAGCGTTCTCACTATTAGTCCGGCAACATAATAAAACCAGGACATCATTCTACCTCAAAAGAAGAAATTGGTATTGGACAATTATAGTTTATCGTTGAGGATAAAGACAAGCGAGAGGGAAGAGATTTAAGAGAGGGGCTTCGCCCCTCTCTTTTCCACATTCCCCCTTCCCTTAATAAGGGAAGGGGGTCAGGGGGATGGGTTATTGAACAGGCTCAGCACTCGCGGTTGACGCTTAAATGGGCTTATGCTAGTATTAAGGCACTTCAGCAAGGAGATAACTACCGGGGTTTTATTAAAGCACTTCAACCAGGAGATAACTACCTGGATTTTATGAAACCCCTTCTCAAATTATCCCACTGGCTATTCGGTATCTTACTTTATATTAGAGTCCTGCCCGGGGAGAGGAGTTATGCCGCTAGAGGAAGAGCTGGCCGAGCTATCACCTGACAAAGATATGCTCCTGACCGTCGGCGTCTTCGATGGGGTGCACCTGGGACACAGATACCTGAT
>JACQGQ010000071.1 GCA_016199495.1 Chloroflexota bacterium | reverse complement strand
TCTTTTAGTCTAACGGTAACACTCTTATGGCCAAACCCTTCTGGTGTTCCCATGACTGGCATAGGGTACCTCTCCACCCACTTCATTTTTTTCATCAAGCTTTTACCCTGAGGCTCAGCCACTGCAGCATCGGTGAAATGCTTTAATTTAACCTCCCCGGAAAGCAGCGCTTGGGCAACGCAGTATTCCAGGCTAAACTTGCCCTCAAGGCCTGTTTTGGGGTGATGATGAATCAGAATCTGTTTATCAAAGGGACTGACGCCCAACTCTACTTCGGCTATATCAGCCGCCTTCACCTTATGCTCTGCTTTGACGTGGAGAGCGGCCTCAATTGCACAGTGGGTAAATCCGCAAGAGGGATAAGGCTTGATAGATAAACCCTCGGCGCTGGTGATAAGAAATGTTTTCCCCAAGTTTTCCTTTACCTTGGTCCAATCTACCGCCTCACTATGGCCAAACACCCTGGCAAAGCCCAGAGAAGCCTCGATTATGCTATCATCGGCGGTGAACCCGGCCCGGGCTAAAAGAGCCGCCTGAATTCCATGGGCGGCGGCCATCCCAGCATGCAACGGCTTGGTCATGGTACCGAAGTTCTGCCTCAACCCACCAGCCAGGGAAGCAGCAATCCCCAAAGCCTGCTTTACCTGATGCACCTTTAACTTTAGCAGCCAGGCAACTGAGGCGGCGGCCCCCAGAGTCCCAAAGGTAGCCGTACTGTGCCACCCCTGGACATAGTGACTTTGCAAAACAGGCTTGGCAATTTGGCAAGATGTTTCATAACCGATAACGTAGGCAGTTAGAACATCCTTCCCCGAAGCACCCGCGCTTTCTCCAATAGCTAAAATTGCTGGAACCAGGAAGACCGAGGGATGCCCTATCAGGGAGATTGCCACGTCATCGTAATCAAGGCTATGCCCCACCGTCCCGTTAACTAAAGCCGCCAGATAAGGTGATGTTTTGAAACCGCCACCGATGATGCTTACCTGTGGCACACCCCCCATCTTCCGGGCATAATCCACTATTATGCTGCTCGACTCCTCTCTTGAACCGGCAAGGGCAACGCCGATGAAATCGGTGATGCCCAGCCGGGCCAATCGGACGGCGTCTTGTGGGATATCTTCAGGTGCCGTCTCGGTGATGAAATGGCTAATTTTGTCGGTAATGATGTTTCCTCATCTCCAAAATTAGTTAAATTCGGTGGTCTGCCAGAGAGTTGACATCTTCTCAGAGAATCATACTTGCCAGTCCGGCGGTCATTCTGTCTAGCAGTTTAGCTAATTCAGGTCAAATGGTCAAGGTGTCCCACGGTGCGTTCACCGTTTCGGGGACAGCCATCATAATCATTGTTACCCTGCCTTCAGGAGACGGTCATCCTGGTTTCGGCTTTTTAAGGCTAACCGACAATTATCAAAGTTGGACCAAAAAGCTGCAAGCTTTTCTATTGAGAAATGGTATAAAATAAGGGAGCAGAATATTATCAACCAAGACCCGCAAGGTGCTTTCTTCCGCCCGTGAAATTGCTTGAACGAAATGATAAGATAATGAAATGATAAGATTAGGAGGCAAAAGATGAGTGTATCTAAGGAGACCCTGCGCGCCATGACCCAGGACTTTGGTCTCATTGAACTGTCTGATGAAGAACTGGAGGAAGTTCTGCCTGACGTTGAGTTCCAGGTAGCAATCCTTAAAAAAATCCGTGCTCTCGCTCTCTCACGAGTGCCCCCCGCCCGCCAGCTCAGACCCGGGGAAGACGGTGAAATCAAATGAAAAACAGGGAGGTTCTAAACTTCAGTATCTCCGAGCTGGCACCGAAGATAGAGTCCCGTGAAGTATCACCGGTAGAAGTTACACAGGTAGCCCTTGAGCAACTGGAGCGCGTTACACCACGAACCAACTCCTTTATCACGGTTTTATCTGATAAGGCACTCAGGCAGGCAAAAGAGGCGGAAAAGGCGATAATGCGGGGGGATTACCGGGGACCATTACATGGTATTCCTATAGGCATTAAAGATAATCTGGTCACCAAAGGTATCCGCACTACCATCGGTTCCAAAATCTTCTCGGATTACATACCTGGCGAGGATGCCTTTGTCGTAGAGCGGGTTAAAAAAGCCGGAGCTGTTATCCTGGGGAAAGAGAACCTGCACGAGTTTGCCATCGGTGCTACGTCTAACAATCCCCACTACGGTGCGGTGCATAACCCCTGGTCACTTGACCTAATCCCCGGTGGCTCAAGTGGTGGCTCGGCAGCAAATGTGGCTTCATGTGTGACTTTCGCCTCGTTCGGTACGGATGCCGGCGGTTCGGTACGCATGCCCGCATCTTTGTGCGGGGTAGTGGGTATTAAACCAACTTACGGTCGGGTCAGCCAGCGAGGGCTACTCTCAAGCGCCTTCGTGAATGACCATATCGGACCACTGACACGCACGGTTAGAGATAACGCCCTGATGCTCCAGATAATTGCCGGGCGTGACCCGCTTGACCCGACAACCTTACCCGTTCCGGTGCCTGACTACACGGCCAAAATTGATGGGGGGATACGCAGGCTCAAGATGGGTATTCCGAAGAACTATTTCTTTGACCTGATTGACCCTGAGGTGGATACGGCCGTAAAGAAGGCGATTATCGCCCTTGAGGAAATGGGGATAAAGTCAAAACAAGTATCCCTGCCTAACCTTGAGTATGCCCCAGCATTACGCATCATAAGCAACGTAGAGAATCTAGTGATACACGAGGATATCATCCGCAAGCACAAAAGAGACTATGGGGAAGATGTCCTCTTCCGCATGCTGCCGGCAGAGTATGCTACGGCACTTGACCTCGCCAGATGCTTCAGAGTCCAACGGATTATCATCGACGATTTTATTAAGGCTTTGCAGGAGGTTGATTTTATTGTAACCCCCACCACACCTGTCCCCGCCTACCCGATTGATGCTCAGGCAATTACTATAGCTGGTGTTCCGTACTCGATAAAAGGCCCCGGGCGTAGCTCATCCATTATCGGACGCAACACATTTATCGGCAACCATATTGGCTTGCCAGCCATCAGCCTGCCGTGCGGTCTAACGGAGAAAGGACTACCTATCGGATTACAGCTTATCGGGCGAGCGTTTGAGGAAGGGATACTCTACAAGGTAGCGTACCATTACGAGAAAGTCTCACCGGTTAAAGGCAAACACCCCAGGCTACTGGCGCCGGGTAACAGCACAGAGAAGGAGCACGATGGGTAGTGCTTTGTTTAGAGTGAGGCTTGCCAACACAAACAGCGCAATGCATGTTAATTCTTAAAATACCAACGTGAAAACTTGGCAAATTGTGAAAATGGTAAAAGAGGCAGTTCCCTTCTCAGTAAAACTCAAACCTTGACCTTCAAACTATTATGGAGTAAAATAATTAGCAGTCTAAGAGTAAGAGTGCTAATTATTTTTGCCCGATTAGACCTTATCACTAGCTTAACTTGGTCAGGGTTTATCAGCGAGTAATAAAGCCATCTCTCCTTGAGCACGTTCTCCAAGGACTACTGAAGTGCTGGCTACAGTGATTTAGGCAAAGCCTGAGCATTACTAGGAGGTGAAAGATTTGCCCACTTACGAATACGAATGTAACTGCTGTTCGTTTCGATTTGAGCTAAAGCAAAGCTTTAATGAAAACACCCCGGTCTCCTGCCCTCGTTGTCAAGGTGGGGCACGGCGTATCTTCTCTCCGGTACCCATAATTTTCAAAGGGTCCGGGTTTTATTCGACTGACAGCCGGAAAAACCATGGTCACCCATCACAGCAAGATAGCACTGAGGGAGCCAAGACTGACGGCACTGATGAAACCAAGACTGGTAGCACTGAGGGAGCCAAGACTGGCAGCACTGAGGGAACTAAGGCTGCTAGCACTGAGAGAACTAAGCCTGGTAACATAGAGGGAAAATAGCTAATTTCCAGGAAAATTTTTTCTGGCATAATTATCATTAGAGTCTGAGAGGGATGACAATATGACGACTGAATTAGAGGGGAGAGAAAAATCGAAAAGAGGGGGAGAAGCCTCGAAGACAAAGGAAGTCACCTTCAAATGTAAGTTCTGTGAGAGGTCTAAACCACTTGGTGAAATGGTGGTTCTGAACAGATATTTCCCGCCAATTGTGACCTGCCGGGATTGCGAAAAGAAAATGAGGTAGCGGCGGAGAGAAGATTTTAGATGAAAAGAGCTGATGGTCGTGCCTGGGATGGACTACGCCCGGTAAAAATAACCCCTGGATTCCAGAGCTTTGCCGAAGGTTCGGCGCTCATAGAGCTAGGGAAAACACAGGTGCTGTGCTCGGTTAGCGTCGAAGAGAGAGTGCCGGGCTTCCTCAGAGGTGGTGGCGGCGGCTGGATTACGGCGGAATACTCGATGCTGCCCCGGGCCACTGTCACCCGCAGCCCCCGTGATTCATCACTGGGCCGGGTCGCCGCTAGAAGCCAGGAAATCCAACGTCTCATCGGGCGTTCGCTGCGAGCGGCCGCCGACCTGACGGCGCTCGGAGAAAGAACCCTGATTGTAGATTGTGATGTGCTTCAGGCAGATGGTGGCACCAGAACGGCGGCTATTACCGGCGGCTATGTCGCCCTGCATCAGGCAATGCAGACCCTGGCTAACATGGGGGTAATATCCTCCATACCTCTGAAGAGTGCCGTGGCGGCTACCAGTGTCGGCATTACGCATAGCTACCGCCTGCTAGACCTGTGCTATGATGAAGACTATAACGCCGAGGTCGATTTTAACGTGGTCATGACCAGCCGGGGTGAGTTTGTTGAGGTTCAGGGCACGGCTGAAGGTAAGCCTTTTACCAGGGAGACCATTGATGCCCTGCTCTCCCTAGCGGAAAAGGGTATCATGGAGCTGTTTCAAATCCAACAAGCCGCCCTGGAAACCTTGAGAATGAGCTAAGTAAGCAGCAGACAAATATAGTGAATACAAGGCGGCTGTCTTCTTTTTTCATGCTTTAGTCAGAGCTTTTCTCCAGTTAGCCTGAGAAAGAGTCTGGCGGGAAGATTAGTATTGCTGGCGCAGGCTCGGGCTTAAAGCCCCCACGATGACCGCCCCCAGGGCGCAGAGACCACCGAAAAGGGCTAAGCCATAGGGGCCACCGAGAAGGGCGATGCTGAAGCCACCCAGGCTACCTCCAAGGCTGGAGAAGCCGCGGTCCAGGCTCTGGAAACTCATTACCCGGCCCCGCAGCTCGTTAGGGGTGCCCTCCAGCAGCAGGGCATTCTTGATGGACATGATGCCGGTCTGCCCTACCCCGACGAAAAAGACCATCAACAAGGGCAAGAGCGGTAGCGTCAGCCCCAATACCGTCACCAGCGGCAGCGCCGAGGTGAGACCGGTCGCCGCCAGAGCGGCGCCGTACAGGGTCAGGCTGATGATGACGAGGCGCCCGCGACGGCGCAGGGCATGTCCGATGGTAGCTATCACAATTGCCCCGGCCAGAGAGCCTACGCCCGAGGCCGCTATCAGCATCGCCGTACCCGTCGTGCCGATGTTCATCACTTTCATTGCCAGCCAGGGAATGAAAACCCCCATGTAGGGCATGCCGAAGGTGCTCTGCACACCAATGAGAACAAGAATACTGAGGATGATGGGGTTACGCCGGGCGAAGTGGATTCCCTTGACAAAAGATAACGACCAGGAGTCAGTCGTCCGTTGGGCGCGCCCCCCGGCCGGCACTTTCAGCAGGTAGGTGGCGACGACGGCAGCGACGTAAAAGACGGCTACCGCCAGGTAGACACCACCAAAGGCACGAGTATCGGTGTCTGGCAAGCCAAGCGCCCTTGCCCAGAGGGCGATAAGACCTCCGGCCAGGGCAGCACTGATGATACGCATCATCTGCATCGTCCCGGTGTTGAGCGCCAGGGCGTTCATCAGCAGACGGGGCGGCACCAGCGCCGGCAGCAAAGCCTGGCGGGGGGGCTGGTCCCACGCCATCAGCAGTCCCCTGAGGATGGTGGTGGCATAGAGATGCCACAACTCCATCTTGCCGCTGACGACAAGCGCGGCAAAGACCAGGCTCAGCACCAGGTTAAGGTTCTTGGAGATTAGCATCATGAGGCGCCGGTCCATACGGTCGGCCAGAAGCCCGGCGACAGGCCCCAAAACCATCTGCGGTAAGCCCCGGGACAGGGTAATGAGACCCAACTGCACCGCCGAGCCGGTCAGAGCAATAATCATGATGGGGCGGGCGACTATGTCCATCCATTGAGCCAGCGAATTGCTGACCTGACCGACGAGCAGAAGAAGGAAATTCTTATAGGCTAGAGAATGCAGGGTGGCCGGAAGCCAACGGGGTGGTTCCTGCCAGGTGATGGTTGCGTCAGTAGCTGACATTGCCTCCAGTGACAACGAATGGCGTCTGCGGTGCATCACAATTGCCTTTCTCTCCTGTTTTTGGTCATAACGAATGTATCCGCAGCTGACACTACACTCATTCCCTTGTCCAAATGGATGCCGTCCCCCTCCCCAACAGACAGTAATTCTTGTGTCTTAATCATGATTTCCCATTGCAACCGGTAATCGGGCGATTCTCATCCATCATCACGCCGATTATATAATACTTCTACCCCGGACGTCCGTCAATGCTCACCGCCATCAGATAGAAGACGCTGGAGATTACCCCTCGGTAATGGCCGGGACAGGTCATGGGCGTCCCTACCCTTGAGGGCGGGTTTATATCTTTGGGCGCCGAATACTCTGAGCTAAGCCGCCAAACCCAAACCGGAGTACGGCTCTCGGCTGTCTTGGCAGAATCAGTCCAGCAGTAGCAAGGCGACCATCAGCCCGATGCCCAACAGAACGGCAGCTGAGTGTTCCGCCAGGGCAAGCAGCTTCTCACAATGCTGCTGAATCTCAGGAATGAGGTCTGATAGCGCCATGTAAATGAAGCCACCGGCAGTGATGGGCAGCACGATTATTGAGAGCCCTTCTATCAGGGAACCCAGTAGCAGCACGATAATCACCCCGGCGATGGCGGTCAGGGCAACCAGGAAATTGTAGAGTAATGCCCTGCGGACGGGGAAACCGGCGTAGACCAGCACCGCGAAATCGCCAATTTCCTGCGGTATTTCGTGGAGTATTACTGCCACCGTGGTGGCAATACCGATAGGGATACTGACCGTGTAGCTGGCGGCAATCAATACGCCATCGATGAAGTTATGCATCGCCTCACCGGTCAAATTCAGTGTGCCCACCGGGTGCACGTGGTGGTCGGCAATAGGCAAGTAACAATGGCGCCAGCGGATGGATTGCTCCAAGACGAAGAAGAGCATCAAGCCACCGATAATCAGCAGGGGGGCGCGCAAGCCGAGTCCCAGTTCTTTGAATGTCTCCGGTATGAGATGGATAAAAGCATCCCCGGCGAGGGCGCCAACAGCGAAACTGATGAGCAAAAGTAACATCCGGTCCAACCGGGCGCGGTCGACAGAAAGAAAAAGAATGCCGGCCAGGGCAATAAGGCTGACCACGATGACGCTGCCAATAGCATAGAGCCAGACCACACCGTCCTCCTCAAGGAATCTAGTTACTTAAATACGAAGCATATCACAAGAATGAGCCGGAGACAACGGGAAGGGGCTGGTCATAAAAGTGAGCTAAATAGAGCTGAATGTAAGGAAGCGAACCGCCCCGCAGTGTAGCATATTTATTACCTTTCTTATCGGCTAAGAGCGCACCTGCCCGCTGCCAAAGATAATCCACTTATAGGTGGTTAGCTCTTTTAGCCCCAGTGGACCGCGGGCATGCATCTTCTGGGTGCTGATGGCGACCTCTGCCCCCAGACCGAATTGACCGCCATCAGTGAAGCGGGTGCTGGCATTAACATAGACACAGGCGGCATCCACTTCATTAAGGAAACGCATGGCGGCGCTGTAGTCCTCGGTGACAATCGCCTCATCGGCCCCCGAACCATAACAGGCAATATGCTCCAATGCCTCATCCAGAGAATCGACCACTTTGACGGCGGCCACCAGTGCCAGGAACTCCTTGCCCCAATCCTCCCCGCTAGCCGGCGTCAGCCTCAATGAAGAGTTGGCTTTGAGGATGGACAAGGCTCGTTCATCACAGTGCATCTCGACGCCGGCCTTAGCCCACTCGGCGGCCAGCAGCGGCAGGTAACGCCGGGCGATGTCACTGTGAACCAGCAGGGTGTCCAGAGCGTTACACACTGAAGGGCGCTGCACCTTGGCATTAAAGGCTATCGCCACTGCCTTAGCCGCATCGGCGCTACGGTCAACATAGGTATGGCAGACACTGAGACCAGCACCAATCACCGGCATCGAGGCATTTTTCCTGACGGATTCTATCAGCCCGGGGCCGCCGCGCGGGATAATCAGGTCAATGACGCCGTTCATCTTGAGCAAGTTAGTTACCAGCGACCGGTCGGTATTCTCGATGAACTGCACCACTCCCCCGGGCATCCCGGCCCTGGTGATAGCCTCCTGGACTACGCCAGCGAGGGCGTTGTTAGAACGAACCGCCTCTTTGCCACCCCTGAGAATAACAGCGTTACCCGATTTCAGGCAGAGGACGGAGATATCTATGGTAACATTGGGTCGGCTCTCATAGATTGCCCCGATTACCCCGAAAGGAACCCGTTTTTTACCCACCAGCAAGCCATTGGGCAAGGTGCGCATATCAAATACCTCGCCCACCGGGTCGGGCAGGGCAGCTACGGCCAGCACATCACCGGCTATCGCCTCAAGGCGGCCGGAGTCCAGCATGAGACGGTCGAGCATCGCCGCCTCCATCCCGGCTGCCTCAGCCTGCTGGCAGTCGGTTTTATTGGCCGCCAGTATTTTATCTTTCCTGGCTAGCAGGTCACCAGCGATATTGGCTAAAGCCTTATTCTTAACCTCAGCCGAGAGATAGGCTAACCGCCGGGAAGCGGCCTTAGCCGCTTTTCCCTTTGCTTCCAGTTCTTCAATGGCGTTTTTCATGATATTTACTCCTTTTATCTGGTAACCCTGTTACTTCTACAAGCAGGCTTCGTCCCCCTTTGACACCCTTCAAATTACCCCTGTTGGTGAGTTCAAGAGAGGGCTTCGCCCTCTCTTACTTATTTCCCCCTTCCTTGGTTAAAGGAAGGGGGTCAGGGGGATGGATTACCTCTATAACACCTATAATACCACCAAATTATTACGGTGGACGACCTCGGAGCCGTAGTCGTAGCCGAGCATGGTCGCAATTTTCCTGGAGTGCGCCCCTTTGATAACCTCGATGTCACTGGAACTGTAGTTGGTTATGCCGCAACTGAGGCAAGTCCCCTGCGGGTCACAGATATTAACGATGTCACCACGCTCGAATTTACCTTCAACCTGCTTGATACCGGCCGCCAGCAAGCTCCGTTTTTGCTTGATTAGCGCCAGGGCGGCGCCGCTATCTACCACCAGGCTTCCCTTGGTGGCAAGCCCGCTTAACATCCAGCGCCGACGACTCTCCCGCCGGCTGGTGCTCGGCAAGAAGCGTGTGCCGACTGCCTCACCGCCCGCCAGCCGCACAATAATATCTACTTCCCGGCCATCAGCAATGACCACCGTTACCCCGGAGGCAACAGCCAGTTTAGCCGCCTCAATCTTGGTAACCATACCTCCCGTACCCAGGGTGCCGGCCGTATCAGTCACCAGACGTTCAATTTTTGAATCTATCCTGTCCACCTGCGGGATGAGACGGGCATCGGGGTTACGCTGCGGGTCAGCCGTATACAGCCCGGCGGTGTCAGTCAGAATTAACAGCAGGTCAGCATCAACCAGGTTGGCGACCATGGCTGACAGGTTATCATTATCGCCGAATTTAGCCTCCTGAATCTCGTCCACGGCCACCACATCATTCTCATTAACAATGCACAGCACCCCAAGCTCCAGCAAAGCCAGCAGGGTATTACGGGCATTGAGATAACCAGCCCGGTCAGCCAGGTCAGCCTTGGTCAGTAAGGCTTGAGCCACCGTAATATCATGCCGGGCAAACAGTTGTTCGTAGACATTCATCAACCGACTCTGCCCCACTGAAGCCAGTACCTGCCTGAAGGGGATACCTCTCCGCTCCCTGGCTAGCCCCAGCTTGTAGCGGCCGGCGGCGATAGCCCCGGAAGAGACCACCAGCAGCTCCAGACCCTGCTGGTGTAGCTGTGCTAACTGGGCGACCAGGGTGGACATTACTTCCTCATTCAGGTGGTCGCTGCCGCCAGTAAGGAGACTGGTGCCAAACTTAGCCACTATCCGCCGGCAGGGCTGTTTTTCGGAACTGTTTGACTCTTTTCTGGTCTTTGCCATTTGCCTTTCAACCCAAAGAACTGGCTTCATTATAGCAAGCTAAGGCGGACGGGACAAATCTAGCTATTCGCGCTTTTCGTAAAACACCTGAAATCCCTCTCCGTCTCCCCCTGTTCAAGACAGGGGCAAGCTCTTTACGAAAGGGAGAGGTTACACTTCTCACCCTTTTACTTTTATTAACCCCATCCCCTGTATCCCCTTCCCTTTCTTAAGGGGAAGGGGGGAAATAGAAAAAGAGGGGCTTTGCCCCTCTTAGACACCCCACTATTTACTTTATGATATTGGGGGGTCTTCAAAATTCCGCGATAGAGCAAGTTGGACGCTAGACAGAACTTTTGAATTGGAGTTTAATCTTATCCGTTAAGTTTTACCGATGAAATGGAACAATTTAACTTTTTACTTGGATTGTAGAATCTCACTCAGCAAACTTTGGTTATTGGACTTAAACACTGCTGGTGAGCTCCCAATGGCTTGAGCAAGACCATTTCTAAAAAGATGATATTCAACTGGTAAAACACTACGTATACTCCCGCCGAAGGCGGTCGGCAGCAACTATTTGTTAGCCGTCATTCTCGTCTGTTTGTTAAGTCCCCAGTATCTTTTGGTAATCAACAACATCCAATAAGCGACCAAATTTCTCACCTACTTCTCTGTAATGGGCACATTTTTCAAAACCCATTCTTTGAAACAACTTTATACTGGCAGTATTTTCGCCAGAAATGGAAGCCAATACAACTCTGATTTGTTTACTGCTTGCAACTTTTTCCAGAAAGGCTACAACCGAACTTCCCAAGCCTTTGCCGGTGAACTCTGGATTCAGGTATACTCCGATCTCAGCTGTTCGGTTGTAAGCTTCCTTTTTCTTATACTGCGTTAAAAAACAAAACCCTGCAGTCTCATTATAGTAGCGAATGAGGTATGTTTGGTACTTTTCATGACCTATAAATATCAGCTGGCGGAGTTCCTCTTTTGATATCGGACTGTGATAAAAGTTGGATGTCGTGGTCAGAATGTAGAAATTATAAATGTCCAGGATAGTTTCTAGATCGTTCTCTTCAACTTTGTGAAATGTCAGATTGTCCATTAGTCAGGCTCCCGTTATTAGCAGACAACAGTAATCTTATGCCAATTCAATCACTTATATAGGTCTTGGATTTTTCACTATTATAGGTCAACGTTGCGTATCGTGCAAACGTAATAACGTAATATGGAAGCGCAATTGGTTGAAGTAAGCTAGAGGAGGTCTGGTAGCCCAAGTTGGATTCGAACTTTAGTGGGAGTTTAAGAGGGCGGTAGCCCTCTTTTATTTATCTTCCCCCTCTCCTTCAAAGGAGAGGGGGATACAGGGGGTGAGGTTCATAAATAATCTCAAACGTAGCTGAGCTTGTCCAGTCACCAGCACTGTGCTAGAATTTATTTGAGGGCTAGTCGTTTTCGGCTAGCCCTAGAGGTGTTTGCTAAGAAAAATGGAGCTAAACCTGACTCAGCTACTATATCTCATTGAGGAGATACCGGCTTACCGGAGGCTTGTTGACGAATTGGGGCAGAAAAATGGCCGCAGCCGGGTAGCGGTGCTTGATGCGGCCAAACCCTTTCTCATCGCGGCTCTCTACCAGAACCGGCCGCGGCCGATGCTGGTAGCTACGGCACAACCGGAAGACGCTAAGAAGCTCTATGAGCAGCTTCTGGTCTGGTGCCCGGCCAACCGGGTAAAGCTATTTCCCGAGCCTGATGCTTTACCTTATGAGCGTATCGCCTCAGATAACTCCACCGAGATGGCAAGGCTCCAGGCGTTGTCAGCCCTGGCTAATGTCGCCGGAGACGACGAGGTAACAACCAAGGCTCCCCCTTTAATTGTTGCCTCGGCCGCGGCATTGATGCAGAAAACAGCACCGCATCGCGATTTCACGGCTGTCGGCCACGCCGTGAAGTTGGGGATGGAAGTGGCGCCATTCCACCTGCTAGGTCAATGGCAGGCGATGGGCTACAGGTTGGAAAACATGGTTGAAGTACCCGGTACGATGAGTCATCGCGGCGGCATCATGGACATTTACCCGCCCACCAGTGACCTGCCGGCCAGGCTTGAGTTCCTGGGTAACACCGTGGACAGCATCCGTCTCTTTGACCCGGCAAACCAGCGCTCGCTAAAAGTAGTGCCAGCCATCAGTGTCACCCCGGCCACTGAAGTGTTAGCTTCGCTATTGAGCAGTCAAGCCAGCCTGGAGCAAATCGCTAGTAGCCTGGACTTGACTGGTTGTAACCCTGAGATGAGGCAGCAGTTCCAGCAGGAACTGGCGATGTTGCTCAATCGAGAGAGGCTGGAGAACATGCCATTCTACGCCCCGCTCTTCAACCAGGACAGCATTCTGAATTACCTGTCCCGGGATGCCCTGCTCATACTCGATGAGCCCCGGAGACTGAAGCAAGCCGCCGCAGACCTGGAAGCTGAAGCCGATGAACTGCGTACTGAGAAGCTAGGACGTGGCGAACTGCCGCCTGGTCTGCCCCGGCCCTATTTCAACTGGACAGAGCTGGAGCCAGCCATCAAGCAAAAACAGTGCCTGGAGCTTTCTGCCTGGGGTATTAGCGACGAAGAACAGTGGCATGAGCTGGGCTTTACACCGGCCCCCAGCTACGCTGGACAGCTAGCGCCGTTTATCAAAAAGGTGAAGCAGATGTTAGCCCAAGGACAGCGGCTTATCCTCGTCAGCCATCAAGCCAGCCGATTGTCCGAGCTATTTGAGGAAGAAGCGCTTATGGCGTCGCCCCTGACTGAAGTCAAGCAAGTCCCCCCGCCTGGCGCGCTCGTCCTGGTCCAGGGCGCACTGGCCGAGGGCTGGGTAATGAGTGGCGATACCTGCCTGCTGACCGATACGGAAATATTTGGTTTTCGTAAACAACGGCGGCTAATCAAGAAACGCCCGGTAGCACGTCACCGTCTCTTCGTTGATATAACTCCCGGCGACTACGTGGTGCATATTGAACACGGCATTGCCCGATTCGCCGGTGTTACCACTATGAGCAGCGACAGCACTGAGAAGGAGTATCTGGTTCTGGAATACGCCGTTAGCGATAGGCTTTATGTCCCCACCGACCAGATAGACCGTGTCAGTCGCTATGTCGGCGCCGGGGAACGACCGCCGCTATTGAGCCGGCTGGGCACCCAGGAATGGATTCGAACCAAGCAAAGGGTCAAAGAGTCGGTAGCCGACATTGCCCAGGAGCTACTGGCTCTTTATGCTGCCCGGGAGGTGGTGCCCGGCTTCGCCTTTGCTCCCGATACCGTCTGGCAGCAAGAGGTTGAGGCTTCCTTCCCCTATGTCGAGACCCCTGACCAGATAGAAATTCAAAAGCAGGTGAAAGAGGATATGGAGGTCGCCAAACCGATGGACCGGCTGGTCTGCGGGGATGTCGGCTATGGCAAGACCGAGATAGCTATCCGCGCCGCCTTCAAGGCAGTGATGGATAATAAGCAGGTGGCGGTGCTGGCGCCGACTACCGTGCTGGCGCAGCAGCACCTGGCCACCTTCAGCCAGAGGCTGAGTGCTTTCCCGCTAAGAATTGAAGTATTAAGTCGCTTTCGGAAGCCAAAAGAGCAACAGACGATACTTGACGCCCTGGCTAATGGCAGTGTCGACATCTGCATCGGCACTCACCGGCTGCTGCAAAAGGATGTCGCCTTCAAAAATCTGGGACTGTTAATCATCGATGAAGAGCAGCGCTTTGGCGTTGTCCATAAGGAATACCTGAAGCAGATGAGACACGAGGTGGATGTGCTCACCCTGAGCGCCACCCCCATCCCGCGCACCCTTCATATGTCCCTGGTGGGCGTCAGGGATATGAGCGTTATGGAAACTCCCCCGGAAGAACGCCTGCCAATCAAGACCTATGTCGCCGAATATAATGAGCGGCTCGTCCGCGAAGCCCTGCTGAGAGAACTGGAACGAAATGGACAGGCTTTCTTCGTTCACAATCGGGTGCAAAGCATCGCCTTCGTAGCTGGCCGGCTCCAGTCCCTGGTGCCGGAAGCCAGGATAGCCATCGCCCACGGGCAGATGCCGGAGGCAGACCTGGAGGCAGTGATGGCTGACTTTATCCAGGGTAAAAGTGATATCCTGGTCTGCACCACTATTATCGAATCGGGGCTGGATATGCCCAACGTCAATACCCTGATTATCAACCAGGCCGATAAATTCGGTCTCACCCAGCTCTACCAACTTCGGGGTCGGATAGGGCGCGGCGCCAATCTGGCTTATGCCTATTTCCTCTACGAGAGAGGCAAGCGCCTGACCCCGGTGGCGGAGCAGCGCTTGAAGACCATCTTTCAAGCCACCGAGCTGGGCGCCGGTTTTGGCATCGCCATGAAAGACCTGGAAATCAGAGGGGCCGGCAGTCTGCTTGGGGTCAGGCAGAGCGGCCATATCAGCGCTGTCGGCTTCCACCTTTACTCCCAGTTGTTGGCACAGGCAGTAGAGGAACAAAAAGCAAAACGGGCGGGCGTTGCTGAGAAAGTATCCGCAGCCGGGCGTTTGCCGCCGCCAACTATCGACCTGCCCTTAGCCGCCTACATCCCCGAGGGGTATGTCAGCGACCTCCTTACCCGGCTGGGTCTCTACCAGAAGCTGGTAACCATAGAAAAGCTTGAGCAAATAGAGACGCTCGCCCGGGAGTTCAGCGACCGCTTTGGCGCCCTGCCCCCGGAGGTAGAGAACCTGTTCTATGCCGTCAAAATAAAAACGCTGGCGGCGAAGGCGGGCATCGAGTCCATCGCCACCGAGCATGGGGAAATCATCTTGCGGCTCTTTGAAGGCATGCGCTTCGATAAGCAGAAACTAGAACCTTTCTTAAAAGACGGCATAAAGTTCCATCCCCTCCACCTCCGCCTCCACCCCAAACGCCTCGGCGCCCGATGGCAGACGGTGCTGGAAGAGGTGGTGAGGGGTGTGGGGTGATATAATGTGGGTAGAAAACTCTGCTCGAGGAGGTATCGTGTGAAAGCGTCCATTTCATTTGCCCTTGTTTCTCTAATAATTCTTGTTTCACTGGTTTTTATCGGTTGTGCTAAACAACCCCCGAAGGAAGAGACGCCTACCCCAGAAGTTGTTCCACCAGCGCAGGAAATTTCAGAAATAGCCACAAAAGCAGAAATCCCAGACATAAACAAACCGTTAACCAGAGCAAAAGCTATAGTTCTTACAAAACCAGAACCAGAGTTAATACCAGCGGAACTCTCAGAGTTCTTTGACCAATTTGATTTTGATAGCAATGAAGAAATTGACATAGAAGAGGCTAGTTTCTTTTACTATTGGGTCGAAAATAATATTACGTATAGATACGACGATGAAAATAAAGAAAATCCGTTACTAGGCTCCCTTGTTGGGGACGGAAGACCCGGAGCAGACTATAGACAACGACCTTATGAAACTTATATAGAAGGAGCCGGAGACTGTGAAGACATGGCTACTCTAGAAGTCGCCTTCCTCAATTATTGGGGAATTGCAGCTTATGTTGCTGGTGTGAATGCAGACGACCTGACTTATCTAGACCATGCTGTGGCAATCGCATTGATTGGAGATAATCCAGATGACTTTACTGAACTACTTGGTGAGCTCGTATCCTGGGAATTCAGGGAAGGCGAGGAAATACAAGCTTATGAAATAGAGGAGTTCCCAGCGGGGTTTTACATGCTAATCGATAATGCTTACTCTGATGATTTTGGTTACTTGTCGGGCGGGTTAAGGGAGGGTCAATTCACTATATACGCTATTGTGTCCCTAGAAGGACCTTATGACGATGAGTGGGGTGCATTTTTGGCAAGTGTCGCCTACGAGTGGACAGATTAAGGTGTTTGGGCAGTCTAAGAGGGGCGCCCCTCTTTTTTATTACGTCCCTTGTTTAATCCTTTCCCCCTAACCCCCCTTTCCCCCGTATTAAATATGGGGCAATGGGGGAATTTAGCCCCACACCAAAGTCTATTTCGGCAACTCTTTGCCACAGTCATAGCAGGGATGGCCGGCCCGGCGCTATGATAGAGTAATAGAACATCGATAAGGCACTGGAGACAGGCTACGCAATATTATGGTAGAGGAAGCACAGACAATAATAGTAGTTCGGGTTCAGCCTAATGCTGGCCAGAATCAGGTGCTGGGCTTCAAAGACGGGGTGTTGTCTCTAAGAATTGCGGCACCTCCCGTAAAGGGTAAAGCTAATCAGGAGTTAATAAAATTCCTCAGTGACATTCTGGGAGTAAGTAAGAGCAATCTGACTATTGAAAAAGGAATAACCGCTAAGAGAAAAGTTATCGCTATCAGGGGCTTAACACAAGACCAGGTCATGAGAAGCGGCCTGATGAAGTAACCGCCATACCGAACATACAGGGTAAGTGTTGGCTTGGGGCAAAATGCAGGATTAACTTTTCCCCCCTCCATCTCCACCCCAAGCGCCATCTATTTTATCAAGGCACTCAAAGATGGGCTTCGCCCCTCTTTTTGTATCCTTATTTTATAAGAAAAGGTGCTATAATAGGCTTAATGAACTTGAGATATGGTGCTAATTCAAAGGAGCGGAACAAATGAAAACCTTTACGGCTTATATTGAATGGGACCCTGAAACTAAGCTCTATGTGGGAACTGTCCCCGCTATCCCCGGAGCACATACACAAGGAGCCTCACTGGATGAGCTTCATAAGAACCTTAAAGAGGTTTTGGAGCTATGCCTTGAAGAAGTGAAAGAAGCCGGTGAAATGGTTGACTTCCCGCAGTTTTTTGGGCTTCAGCAGATTGAGGTTGCCGTATGACTCGACTTCCCATCGTGGATTTCCCAACGATGGAGAAGGTACTTCTTTCCCTCGGCTTTCAACCGCTCAGGCAAAAAGGCAGCCATGTATTCTATCGTCACCCCGATGGCAGAACTACTACCCTTCCCAATCATCCTGGGAGAGACCTCGCTCGTCCCCTGATTCGTGAAATTCTCCGAGAAATAGAACTGACACCGGCGCAATTCCGAAGACAATTAGAAAAGATATAAGACTCTAAGTAATATAGGGACAGTCTAAAGAGGGGCTTCGCCCCTCTTTTTGTATCCTTCACGGCGCCGATTGATACCTCACCTGGAGATGGAGAAGGTCTGTCGATAAAGACCACGTGACACCATCACCAGCAGCTCGCTGAACCGCCCCTCTGCTCTTTTTTTAGCCATGTTGTCACGATTTCTTTTCATGAAGGCGTCAATATCGTCGGTCTCTATCTCGTAGGCGGCAAAGAACTTAGCCTGCCCCTCGGCGGGGTTGCTATTCTCGTAGCGGGTGGCACTGATGAAGCCGGGAGTTTCCAGCACATCGGGAAGATGCGTCTTGTCGTACCATTCGTTAAACTCGGCCTCCCGGGCCGCATCAGCGCAATTGGTCTCCACAACTTGTAGCCATTTCGCCATGTCTCTCGTCCCTCCTTTCCGCAGACAATACTACCACAGCGCCAGCCCTAATACTAGGAATACCACTACTTTTTAATACCCTCCCCTCTCCCTAGCAAGGTATACGAGAATTGTCATTCCGTACTTGATACGGAATCCAGGTGGGGGAAGTGACTGGATTCCCGCCTGCGCGGGAATGACATCTTTACTTTAGAATTATTTTCCTCAGACAGCCTCTTAGTGAAGCAATCTGTTCTTAAGATATATTATTACCCGGTAAGTTTGCACGGCTATTATTGCCATGACCAGCTTGGGTATCCACAGCCAGAAAGGGTTCAACCCCAGTGCCAGGAATAAAGCCGGGTCTTCCACCATGGCATGATTGATACCAATGGAAATATGAAGACTCTCCAGTTCTTCCTTGCTCAGGTTTCCTTTTTTAGCTTCGTTAATGATGACGGCGCCACCATACATCAGCCCGAAGGTAACGCTGGTTAGCCACAATGTCGCTGTCCGCTCGGAAAGCCGGAAAATTCTTAGCAAAGGGCGAAAAAGCCTGAGCGAGTATTCGCCCCATTTCAGAGATGCTGAAAACTCCAGCATAATCATAATCGTCATGACGATACCCAGAATTTTTAAGAGCAAACCGGCCAGATTTATTGTCCAACCCTTTAGAACCTCAAGCAACGGGCTAGGGGCGATAGGCGCCGCCGCTACGGCGATACTCTGGCTGGTATCACCGAGAAACAGTGAAACAATGAGTACCGCCAGGACAGCCGCCACGATACGAACCAGGGTGGCTTTAATGACGTTAATACCGGATTTGTGTTGAATGATGCCCTCGGCAATGAGGTTGTGACAAATCAGGCTAAATACCGCCATCAATGTCATCTGTTCCAGAGTGAAGGGCAGGGCGGTCATGACGGCGATGCCGGCATAAAGATTTATTAACATGCCGCTGATGATTGGTAAGGCCGCTTCCGAAGGTAGCTTAATCAGGTTCATCAGGGGGTTTAGTAGGGCATCCAGCTGATTCAGCCAGCCCGTCCACTGCAGAAGGGTTACCAGAAAAGACACCGGGATAATAATCCTGCCTATCCAGATGAAGCTGCGCCATCCCTGCGTAACTCCCGTGAAGAAACCGGTTTTCCATTTAGTTTGGAAATCAGACATCTTAATGCTTGTTGCCCTGTTTCGACTTCAAAAGAACGATTATATAAGTATAGCCTTTTTGACAGCGGCTGATAAGTGGGTATTTAGAAATAGTGAATTTGTCCACTGTCAGACGGAGAGCTAAACAAGGTGTTGACAGTTAGCCTTAGCTATGGTAGACTTATAATTCGGCGTCAGGTAGTTCAGCTAACGGTTAACAGATTGAACTTCAAGTTTTAATCTGTTATTATGTTGATGGATGAGCGAAGGCTCATCCATTTAAATTGTAAAAGACAAGGAGAAGATAAGTGCCGACAATTAACCAGCTTATCCGCAAAGGGCGTGTCAAGGCTACCAAGAAAGACAAAACGCCGGCCCTGGGCTTTACTTATAATGCTTTGAAGAACAAGATGATGTCCGGCAGGGGTTCTCCGCAAAAGCGAGGGGTTTGCATTCAGGTAAAGACGACCACCCCGAAGAAGCCTAACTCAGCCCTGCGCAAGATAGCCAGGGTGCGGCTGACCAACGGCCTGGAGGTAACGGCTTATATTCCTGGGGAGGGGCACGAATTGCAGGAACATTCGGTCGTCCTCATTCAAGGAGGGCGAGTGAAGGATTTACCTGGTGTTCGCTATCATATTATCCGGGGGGCACTGGATACTAGCGGGGTCGCTAATCGTCGTCAAGGTCGTAGTAAATATGGCGCCAAACGGGCTGGAGCCGTTGCGAAAAGTACCTAGGAGGTAAAATGTCAAGGCGGAGCCAAGCTGCCAGAAGGGTAATACTACCAGATGCCAGATATCACAATGTAATCGTCGCCCGGTTGATTAACAAAATAATGGAGGGTGGCAAAAAAACCAAGGCAGAGAAAATTGTTTACGATGCTCTGGCCACTATAGAAGGACAGGAGTCTAAAGCCCCGGTCACTGTACTGGAACAGGCGGTGAGGAATGCCACCCCTCAACTTGAAGTGAAATCCCGCCGAATAGGGGGGGCTACCTACCAGGTGCCGGTGGAGGTTCGGCCGGAGCGGAGCCTCTCTCTGGCGATACGCTGGCTACTGGCGGCGGCGGCCGCCAGACCGGGCAAATCTATGGCGGAGAAGCTGGCCGGTGAACTTAGTGATGCCGCCAAGGGACAGGGAGTAACTATCAAAAAGCGGGACGACACTCATAAAATGGCTGAGGCCAACAGGGCCTTTGCTCACTATCGATGGTGAGAATTGTTAGTGATTAATGCTAGTGCTATGATAAAAAATCAAGTATCAGACAAGTTAGAGATAAAGGGTAAGACTGTGTCCGGAAGATTCCCGTTAGAGGACATACGAAATATGGCTTTTATTGCTCATATTGATGCCGGTAAGACTACCGTCACCGAGAGGATATTGTATTATACCGGCCGTACTTACAAAGTGGGCGAGGTGCATGAGGGCACAGCCGTAATGGATTGGATGGAGCAGGAAAAAGAGCGCGGTATTACCATCACGGCGGCGGCGACTACCTGTTACTGGCAGAACCACCGCATTAATATTATTGATACTCCGGGACATGTTGATTTTACGGCCGAGGTTGAGCGTAGCCTCAGGGTACTGGATGGTGGGGTGGTCGTTTTTGATGCGGTGGCTGGAGTTGAGGCTCAATCGGAGACAGTATGGCGGCAAGCCAATAGGTATCATGTGCCCAGGATTTGTTTCATTAATAAGATGGACCGCCTGGGGGCTAATTTTGAGCGCACTATCGCCATGATTGAAGAGCGGCTGGGCGCCAAGCCCCTGCCTATTCAGCTGCCTTTAGGCATCGAATCCTCCTATCAGGGTATTATTGACCTGGTAGAGAACAAAGCCTGGAGCTTTGATGGCAATCCTGGTTCAGAACCGGTGGAAGTCGCTATTCCTGAATCAGAGCGGGTAAAGTGTAGCCAGTTTCGTCAGGGGCTGATTGAAAAGCTGGCTGAAGAGGATGACCAGATTTTGACGGCTTATCTTGACGGCCGTAGTATTACTACTGACGAATTAAAGCAAGCCATAAGAAGGGTAACCCTGGCTAATAAAAGGGTACCGATTCTTTGTGGCAGCGCCCTGAGGAATAAAGGTATCCAGCCACTACTGGATGCTATTACCGACTATCTGCCATCTCCGCCGGATATGCCGCCAGTGCGCGCTGTTGACATCAAGGGTGCTGAAGTTGCTCACCTCGCCAGTGATGAGGCGCCCTTTACGGCGCTAGCCTTTAAGGTGGTTACTGACCCTTTTGTCGGCAGATTGGTCTACTTCAGGGTGTATTCCGGTAGAGTGGAAGCGGGAGCACAGGTATATAACACAACTCGAGGTAAGAAGGAGCGCATCGGACGGTTACTGTTAATGCACGCCAATCGTCGTGAAGAGATTACCGAAGCCGACACCGGGGCTATCGTGGCTACCCTAGGTCTAAAAAATACATTTACCGGCGATACTTTGTGCCATCCTTCCCATCCGGTACTTCTCGAGTCGATTCGTTTCCCTGAGCCGGTACTCTCCGTAGCGATTGAACCCAAAACCAAGGTTGACCAGGACCGGATGGGGGAAGCCCTGCAAAAGTTAACGGAGGAAGACCCCACTTTTAAGGTGGCTTATAGTGCGGACACTGGACAGACGGTCATCTCCGGTATGGGTGAGCTTCACCTCGAGGTTATCGTGCGCCGCTTGCTCAGTGAATTTAGAGTCGGCGCCGTGGTGGGTAAGCCACGGGTTGCCTATAAGGAGACCATCACCATGCCGGTAAAGGCTGAGGCTAGATTCGTGCGGCAAACCGGGGGGCATGGTCAGTATGGTCATGTCTGTCTTGAACTCGAGCCGGCCGAACGCGGCAGCGGTTTACAGTTTGTCAATCGTATCAGGGGTACCGCCATACCCAAGCAATATATTCCCGCCATCGAAGCTGGTATTAAAGAAGCTATGGCGACGGGGGTATCAGCCAACTACCCGGTAGTTGATATTAAAGCAACCCTTTATGACGGTAGCTATCACGAGGTTGACTCTTCAGAGCTAGCTTTTAAGATGGCGGGTTCGATGGCTCTCAAGAAAGGTGTCGCTAAAGCCAAACCCGTCTTTCTGGAACCAATAATGAAACTGGAAGTGGTTACACCAGAGCAGTTTCTGGGTGATACCATCAGTGACCTCAATTCAAGAAGGGCACATATTGAGTCTATTGAGACACACGGCGAGATGTCCACTATTTATGCCCTTATCCCCCTGGCTGAGTCTTTTGGCTATACTACCAGCCTCAGGTCGGCAACCCAGGGCAGAGCCACCCACTCTATGGAATTTTATCGCTCTCAAGAGTTACCGGCGGAACTGGTATCTCAAGTTTCTGACGAGGTAAGGACTAAAGGAAATGCCTAAACAGAAGATTCGTATTAAGGTAAAAGGGTTTGACCACAAGCTAGTTGACCAGGCGGCTGAGCAGATTGTCGAGGCAATAGAACGTACTGGAGCGGTTGTTTCTGGTCCGGTGCCTCTACCCACCCATATTGAGAAGTTCAGCGTTATCCGCTCCCCGTTTATCGATAAGGACTCACAGGAGCAGTTTGAAATTCGGACGCACAAGCGTCTTATCGATATTATCGAGACTACTTCCAAAACGATAGATTCTCTGACCGGGCTGAATCTACCCTCAGGGGTCGAGATAGATATAAAACTTTAAAAGACAGGACTGAGCCGGGGTAATGCTGGCTCGACCAAAAGCTAACAAATACGGGTTGGCAAATAAATAAAGCGTCACGGTAAAAGTTAACTGAGGTAGTAGGGATATGCTTCAAGGAATTATCGGTCGCAAACTGGGTATGACCCAGATATTCAGGGAGAATGGTGAAACGGAGGCAGTAACGGCTATTACGGCTGGTCCGTGCGCCGTAATACAAGTAAAGACGGCCGCTAAGGAAGGGTATAAGGCTGTTCAGCTCGGATTTGGTGAAGCGAAACGGCTCAAATCTCCCCAGCGGGGACATCTCAAGGAGCTAGGACAGTTCAGGCATCTCCGAGAATTCAGGGTGGACGATGTTGCTGCGGTTACTGTTGGCGACAGAGTCGATGTCAGCCTGTTCAAAGAAGGCGACCGAGTTGATGTTACCGGCGTGTCCAAGAGTAAGGGTTTTGCCGGCGTGGTAAAACGCCATCATTTTGCCGGCGGACCCAAAACGCATGGTCAGTCTGACCGGCACCGTCACCCCGGCTCCATAGGGGCTACTACCTCTCCGGGTAGAGTACTTAAGGGGATGCGTATGGCGGGGCGTATGGGGGGTGAAAGGGTAACGGTGCGGCACTTAGAAGTATTTCAAGCCGACCCTGACCGTAATCTATTACTGGTTAAGGGAGCAGTACCCGGGAATGAGAATGGGCTACTGCTAATCAGTAAATCAGGTGGAGGAAAGTAGAGAAGTGCAAGTTCCAGTTTACAACCTCGCCGGGGAAATAGTGGCGCAAATTGAGATTAGCGACCAGGTTTTTGCTGTGCCGTTTAATGAGGCAGTGGTGCATCAAGTAATGGTAAGGCAACAGGCAAATGCTCGTCAAGGAACGGCCAGCAGTAAAACCCGCGGTGAAGTTGCTGGTAGTACCAGGAAACTGTTTCATCAGAAGGGCACGGGTTCAGCTCGGGCTGGCAGTATAAAATCACCGCTACGCCGCGGAGGGGGTATTATTTTTGGCCCTAAACCAAGAAGCTACCGACAGGCAATACCTAAGAAAATGCGCCGGCTGGCTCTAAGGTGCGTCCTATCGGCTAAAGTTAGAGATAAAGAATTGATTATCCTGGAGCAATTGAAATTTGAGCAGCCTAAGACTAAAGAGATGCTACGGATTTTAGCCGCGCTGGGAATGGATTTCTCGGCTCTTATCGCTACCACTGAGCCGGAAGAGAACGTGATTAAATCAGCCCGTAACTTGCCGGGGATTAAGACAACGCCAGCCAGTTTACTTAATATAGTTGACATCCTATCTTATAAGGGGTTACTGATGACGGTGGCGGCCATACGCCAGGCGGAAGAGTTGTGGGGGCAGAAGTTGTCTGAGGGAGGAAGCGATGCACCTTTACCAGATATTACGGCGTCCGTTAATAACTGAAAAGCATACTATCCTTCAGACACAGGGTAAATATGCTTTCGAGGTAGTTGCAGAAGCCAGTAAGCCACAAATTAAACAAGCCGTGGAAAAGGCTTTTAAGGTCGAGGTAGCCGCCGTTAATGTGATGATAGTATCCGGCAAGAGGCGAAGCCGGGGAAGACGACAACTGCCGGCACATCCCTGGAAAAAGGCGATTGTTACCCTCAAGCCAGGGGACAAGATAGAGTTCTTTGAGGGTGTTTAATTTTGGGGAGAGGTAGATAAGCAATCAGGCGTAATTAGTGAATACCTCGAACAATTAAGGAGATTATATTAAAGAATGGCAGTAAAGGTATATCGTCCCACTTCTCCCGGTAGGCGGGGTATGACTGGCGCTACCTTTGAAGAAATAACCAAAGACAAGCCGGAGAAGTCCCTGCTCCTACCCCTGAAGAAGAGAGCCGGGCGTAACAACCAGGGTAGAATAACAGTCCGTCACCATGGTGGCGGGGCGAAGCGAAAGCTCCGTATTATCGATTTTAAACGGGACAAGGTTGGTGTTCCCGGCAGGGTGGCGGCGATTGAATATGACCCCAACCGTTCGGCGCGTATTGCTCTCATTTACTATGCCGACGGTGAGAAACGCTACATCCTTGCCCCGCTAGGGCTGAATGTTGGTACTATCATCAAGTCGGGTAGTGATGCCGAGATAAAACCCGGTAATGCCTTATCTTTGAAACTAATCCCGAGTGGGACTCAAATACATAATATCGAGTTGCAGAAAGGCAAAGGGGCGCAGTTAGTGCGCAGTGCCGGGATGGCGGCGCAAATAGTAGCCAAGGAAGGTGACTACGCCCTGATTAGATTACCGTCTGGTGAGGCGAGACGTATTCATAGTGACTGTCTGGCAACCATCGGACAGGTGGGCAATGTCGACCATCAGGGTATTAAATTAGGTAAGGCGGGGCGTAACCGGTGGCTGGGCTGGCGACCCACGGTGAGAGGTTCAGTCATGTCACCGCGTGACCACCCTCATGGTGGCGGCGAAGGTAGAAGTCCCATAGGCATGCCCGGGCCGAAAACGCCGTGGGGCAAACCGGCTCTGGGTTATAAAACCCGTAAACATAAGACTTCGGATAAAATGATTGTTAAGCGCCGGGGGACTAAGTAAACATGTCAAGGTCAACTAAAAAAGGGCCGGCCATTGATACCAAACTGATGAAGAAAGTGGAGACACTCAACCGTTCTGGTCAGAAAGCGGTAATAAAAACCTGGGCGCGCTGGTCTACCATCGTACCTGAGATGGTAGGGCTTACTATCGGGGTGCATGATGGCCGGAGGCATGTACCCATCTTCATTACGGAAAATATGGTGGGGCATAAGCTAGGTGAGTTTGCTTTAACGCGAACCTTCAGGGGGCATGTCTCTAAGTCAGAGAGGACTTCTCAAGTAAGAAAGACTCCCTAGGTTCTCGTTTTCTTACCTCGGGTAGGAAATAAAGGTATAAAAATGGAAGTAAGGGCAATAGCTAAAGATACCGGCGTGACACCTCGTAAAGTGCGTCTGCTGGTAGACATGGTAAGGGGTAAAAAGGTGGATGAGGCGTTGGCCATGCTTGGGTTTACGTCTTCGCCGACGGCTCGGATTGTGGCTAAGGTTATAAAATCGGCCGCGGCTAACGCTGAGAACAATTTCCAGATGCCCCCTGAGGATTTGAGGATTATCAGGATATTTGCCGATGAGGCACGAACTTTAAAGAGGTATCGCCCCAGGTCTCGGGGGCGAGCGAGCCCTATTTTAAAACGTTCCAGCCATATTACTGTTATCGTTAGTGAGCAGGAGAGCTAATGGGACACAAAGTTCACCCTATAGGTTTTAGAATCGGCGTTATACGTGATTGGCAAGCCAAGTGGTATGCTGATAAACATTATGCCGAGTATTTACAGGAAGACATGAAGCTTCGGCAGGCTATCCAAACCAGGTATGCGGACGCTGCCGTCTCCCTGGTAGAGATTGAACGTGAGTCAAACCAAGTATCGATAGCTATCCATACTGCTCGGCCCGGCATTGTTATCGGGCGCGGGGGGCAGCGCGTTGATGAAACGAAGCGCTACCTGGAAGGGCTTATCGGTAAGAAGCTTCAACTGAATATCCAAGAGATTCAGCAGCCTGAGCTTGATGCTTATCTGGTGGCCAGGGCAGTAGCTGAGCAGATTGAGCGCCGTGTCGCTTACCGCCGGGCTATGAACCAGGCAATGCTGCGCACTATGCAGGCTGGCGCCAGGGGGATGAAAATCAGTTGTGCCGGTAGATTAGGCGGTGCTGAGATAGCCCGCCGCCTGAACATGCATAATGGTCAGGTACCCTTACATACACTGCGGGCTAATATTGATTACGGCTTTATTGAGGCGCGTACCGTCATGGGGCGTATCGGAATAAAGGTCTGGATATACAAAGGTGAGGTTCTGCCGGAATCCAAGGTAGCCGAGATAGCGGCGGAATCGCTAGCCGAGGTAAGCACTGAGGCAGCGCCAGCGGTGGAGCCGGCCGAGGAGCCGACTAAGCCGGCGGTGAGAAGGAGAGCCAGGGCAGTCCCTTCCCCGGAAGCCAGGGTGGCCGAGATAGCGGCGGAATCGCTAGCCGAGGTAAGCGCTGAGGCGACGCCAGCGGTGGAGCCGGCCGAGAAGCCGGCTAAGCCGGCGGTGAGAAGGAGAGCCAGGGCAGTCCCTTCCCCGGAAGCCAGGGTGGCCGAGATAGCGGCGGAACCGCCAGCCGAGTTAAGCGCTGAGGCGGCGCCGGCCGAGAAGCCGGCTAAGCCGGCGGTGAGAAG
>JACQGQ010000070.1 GCA_016199495.1 Chloroflexota bacterium | reverse complement strand
GAGGTTTTGTAAAAGTATCACATGACCAGCCTTCAAGCTTTCCACCGACTTCTCCACCTCTGGTCCAATACAGTCCGTAGCCACACCTACCTGTTGCCCTAAGAGTTGCGAAAGACGCTGAGCAACAGGGGCCATCCGCAATTCATTGACCACCTTCCCTTCAGGGCGACCCAGATGAGAAATCAGGATGACTTTCGCCTTTCGCCTGATAAGATATTTAATCGTCGGCAGAGCTGCCCGAATGCGGCTGTCATCAGTGATTGCCCCCGTCTTCTCATCTAACGGAACATTGAAGTCGACCCTGACCAAAACCCTTTTACCACTAACGTCAATGTCCCTGATTGTCAGCTTACCCATGACGCCCCCCTTTCGCCAGCAGGATTATTTTATTAGCCTCGCCCGCTTCGTAGCTCTCTCCTTAAGAAGAGTCTGGTTAATAAAAGAGGCTTCAGTCGCCAGAGTCGCCTCCGAGCTTTACCACTTCAAGCTTCACTTGATGGGTGACCTCATTACTCAAAATGGGCTAGCCTTCGCCTCATCCTTAACCTTTGGCCAAGAATGAGAATCAAGGGTGGGGAATAAAGATAAGACCTGCCGCACTATCCCCCTGGCATCCAGGCCATACTTGGCGCGGAGGATGGCTTGCGCCCCCTGCTCGACAAAATCATCCGGTATGCCGATACTTCTTACCGGAACACCGCTCAGACCTGATTTTTGTAGCAGGTCAGCCACACTACTGCCGAAGCCACCATTAAGAGTGTTTTCTTCAACCGTAACCAGGCGCTTGATACGGCTGGCCAGGTCTATTATAAGTTCAGAGTCAAGCGGCTTGGCAAAACGAGCGTTAACCACCGTCGCTTCAATGCCGCTTGAGCTTAGCTCCCGGGCAGCTTCAAGGGCAGGAGCGACCGTAGCGCCGATAGCCAGTATGGCGACAGCCTCTCCACGCCTCAGTATTTCCCCTTTACCGATAGCCACCGGCTGCAGCTCGGTATCCAGTTTTACCCCCAAGCCGGCACCGCGCGGGTACCGTATTGCCATAGGATGGTCCGATTTTACGGCGGTGTCAAGCAAGTGCTGAAGCTCATTTTCATCCCTGGGTGCCGCCACAATCAAATTAGGGATTAAGGTTAGATAAGAGAGGTCAAAAGTACCTTGATGGGTCTTACCGTCATCACCGACAATACCACTACGGTCAATGGCAAAAATAACCGGCAAATCTTGCAGACAAACATCATGGATAATCTGGTCAAAAGCACGCTGCAGGAAAGTAGAATATATGGCGACGATGGGGATGTAGCCTTGAGTAACCAGACCAGCGGCGAAGGTAACGGCATGCTGCTCACAGATGCCGACATCAAAGACGCGCCGGGGGAACTCAGCCTGAACAGTGGTCAAGCAATTGCCTTCAGGCATCGCCGGGGTAATCACTACCAGCCTCGGGTTTTCACGAGCCAGACGAAGCACCGTCTGAGCAAAGACCTCACTGTAGGTTGGTATTACTTTGCTACCGGCACTCTTAGCTGGTACGCCATGAAAGTAAACGGCGTCTCCTTCGGCGGGAAGATGGCCCTTACCCTTGGTGGTAACGACATGAACCAGGGTAGGCTTGACACGATAATCCCGTGCCTGGGCAAGGGCTATTTCAAGTTCATGAAGATTGTGGCCATCAACCGGCCCCATATAGGCAAAGCCAAGTTCCTCCCAGAGCATTGTGGGCATAATCAAGCCCTTGACTCCGCTCTCGACCTGCTGGCTCGCCCGCCACAGCCTTTTACCCAATGGCAGAGCATCGAGGAGCCGCTTACCCTTCTCCTTTGCCCGATGGTAACGCCGGTCAAAGCGCACCTTATCCAGCAGCCTGGCTAAGGCACCAACCGTTGGTGAAATTGACATCCCATTATCATTTAAGATGACGATAAGCCTGGAGCCTAAGTGCCCGGCCTGATTGAGTGCCTCAAGAGCCATCCCTCCGGTAATAGCCCCGTCACCAATAACAGCCACGACATGGTAATTATCGCCGGAAAGGTCGCGGGCAACCGCCATACCGAGGGCCGCCGAAACCGAGGTGCTGGCGTGACCGGCGCCAAACGGGTCATGCTCGCTCTCGTCACGGCTGGTAAAACCGGATAGTCCTTGATACTGACGGAGGGAGGCGAACTCCCCCCTCCGGCCGGTGAGCAATTTATGGGTATAGGCTTGATGACCGACATCCCAGACAATCTTATCTCTGGGACTCTGAAACACCCGGTGTAAAGCTAAGGTAAGCTCAACCACACCCAGGTTAGAAGCCAGGTGTCCTCCGTTAGCCGAAACAATCGCCACCAACTCCTCTCTAATCTCAGCCGCTAATTGTTTAAGCTCCTGTTGTGTCAGCAGTTTCAAATCTGCGGGGCTATCTATTCTGTCTAGTAACCTCGACATTATTCACCCGCTCACTGGTAAGACTTAAAATCTCCACCATACTAGCAAGGTCGGCGGTTTATTGTCAAGCGATGCTGTTAGCGGTTATTGGCAGGATTACTAAACAACTCCAGTTTGACGCGACAGCACCCATTTGCTACACTGCGGAAGTGCCACCTCTGGAGCAAGAGCTATTACACTTCATCGGTTATGTCTATACCCGGATACAATGGCCTGGAGTAATAGTCCTCATGGCCATCGAGAGTGCCTGTATTCCCCTACCGAGCGAACTAATTATGCCCCTTGCCGGCTGGATGCTTATCAAGGAGCAGTCTCTACCAGCTATCTATACACTGCTAGCCGGCGCCTATGGGGCTTTAGGTAACACTATCGGCTCAGTCATTGCCTATATGGCAGGTATGTGGGGCGGTCGTCCCTTCCTGGAGAAATACGGCAGGTACCTCCTTATATCTCGCCGCGATTTAGCCCTGGCTGACCAGTGGTTTGATAAGAGTGGCCATTGGTCAATCTTCATCTCCCGGCTGTTGCCGGTGGTACGCACCTTTATCAGTCTCCCGGCCGGGATAGCCAGGATGCACCTCGTCAGGTTCCTGGTCTATACCTTTTTCGGCTCTTTTATCTGGAGTGCCGGATTGGCTTACGGGGGTTACCTGCTCGGTAGCCACTGGGAGCAAATACGAACCCTCATGCGCCCTTTCGACCCGCTCATCGGTGCCCTAATCATTACCTTCATTGCCTTCTATATTTATCGACATCTAAAACACTTCAGGCTAAGAAGCTAAGCAGCCGGGAACTCGTCAGCTTGACCTCATCTTCAGGTCGTGCTAAATTTGGATGGTAGACAACCTGTCCCTGTAGCTCAGTGGATAGAGCGGCTGCCTTCTAAGCAGAAGGTCGTGAGTTCGACTCTCACCAGGGACGCCAGCTTCACTTTACCTCCGTTAAACCCTCGATTCTCCCCGAGTTAAGGCATCGAAAATTCCCCGATGAGCGACCCCTTAACTGGTCCCGGTTCCCTCTCTGGTAGGGCACTTTAGTTCACACCCTTTGACGTAGGGCAGGGTAGGCGACTAAAATAACAGTAGCCGCCAAAAGGTAAGGAGAGTGCTATGAAGCAAATTTGGGCGCCGTGGCGTATGGAATATATTCAGATGAAGAAAACGGATGGGTGTATCTTATGTGAGGCACCCCGGCAAGATAGTGACGCGGCAAATCACATTCTGTATCGCGGTGACAAGAACTTCGTCATTATGAATAGCTACCCCTACAACCCGGGACACTTGATGATAGTCCCTTACCAGCACATCGCCAGCCTGGAGGAGCTAACTGATGAAGAGCGCCATGAGCACTTTGATATCGTTAACCGCAGTATCAAGGTTCTGCGTCAGGTAGTTAACCCCGATGGTTTCAATCTGGGTATAAATATAGGGAAGGCGGCTGGGGCTGGCATCGATGACCACATCCACACCCACATTGTGCCCCGGTGGCAGGGTGATAGCAATTTTATGCCGGTAATAGCGGATGTCAGGGTGGTGCCTGAAGCCCTGGATGAAACCTACCGAAAGCTAAGAGGTAAATTCTGAGCGAGGGCAAGTATCCGGGGTGAGGGTGCCAGCCGGCGCCCCGACAGAAACTGCTACAGGCTGAAAGAGGGATACTGGATAGGCAAAAAATGCCCCCAAGCGAATTCGAATCGCTGTCTACACCTTGAAAGGGTGTCGTCCTAGGCCTCTAGACGATGGGGGCACACGACCAAAGTATAGCAAAGATACCACTAACAGGCAATACCATAATGAGCAATACAATTAATAACAGCCAGGAGAACGGGGCGAAAAAGAAGGGATGGCGGAGGGAGAAAGTCATCCCCCCGTTAATGCTACTTCTGGTTTTAGCCATTACGGCTCCTCTCTTCCTTTTCCGGGACATGGTAGCTGAGCTGGGTAGCTACGGCTATCTGGGTATCTTCCTTACCAGCCTGGTTGCCAATACCACTATCCTCTTACCCATGCCGGGTATCCTCCTGCTACTCTTCGCCTTTGGCGTTACTTTTAACCCGGCACTGGTGGGGTTAGCCGCTGCCGTCGGGGGAGCTATCGGTGAAATGACCAGTTATATGCTGGGCTATGGCGGACGGGGGGTTGTGCAAAACAGAAGGTTGTATGACAGAGCCTCGAAGTGGCTGAGTAAATGGTGGGGTGTTTTAACCGTCTTTGTTTTTGCCGCGACTCCCTTGCCCTTCGACGTACTGGGTCTGGTTGCCGGCCTCCTTCGCTATCCTGTCTGGAAGTTTTTCCTTGCCCTTTTGCTGGGTAAGACCCTGAAATATATAGGTATAGCCCTGGCTGGCGCCCGGGGATGGGAAGCGTTTGTTAGCAGCCTCGCTTTCGTATCACCGCCGCTATTAACTGGAGTGTTAGCGGCAATAGCCACATTAGTCCTTTTGATGTTGGCCCTGGTTATTGAAAACTGGACATGGCAGCAAGACCGCTGAGGTGCCAATAATAGACGAAGAGAGCGATTAAAATTAGCGGTTCGCCGCAGCCGCTCCAAGGCACTTGCCCTGACGGTAAAGATAAACACCATGTTGTCAGTGGTCAGCCAGGCTGGCTTGACACTCATATTGAGAATAGATACAATGATGCCTATTGGCAGCGTAGCTCAGTGGTAGAGCAGAGGACTCATAAGCCTTTGGTCG
>JACQGQ010000069.1 GCA_016199495.1 Chloroflexota bacterium | reverse complement strand
CCGGTAACTCGCCTCGATGATTACTGGTTTGAGACGGAGACAGCCCGTCACACGCTGCTGGAGCATTTTCAGGTCGCCACCCTGGACGGCTATGGCTGTGCCCGGCTACCCCTGGCGATAAGAGCCGCCGGCGCCATTATTCATTATATTCAGGAAACACAAAAAGGGGCGCTGGGACAACTGACACGGCTGGCCACCTACTCCACCGACTCATTTATGGCGCTGGACGAACAGACCCAGGCTAACCTGGAGCTTTTTCGCAACGCCCGCTCCGGAACTATTGACGGCTCACTCCTGTCAGTTATCAACCTGACCAGGACAGCGATGGGCAGCAGGTTGTTAAGAAGGTGGCTGGGGCAGCCTCCCCTTGATATAACAGAACTGGTCAAGCGACAGGATACCCTGAACTGGTTCTACGTTAATACGCTGGCGCGTAATCAGACGATTGCTCTGCTGAGTAAGACGGCTGACCTGGAGCGGTTGATTAACCGGGTGCGGGGTAATATCGCCACCCCGCGCGAGCTGGTCGCCTTACGCCGTGGCCTGGAGGTGATACCCGGACTGATAGAGATAGTCGAGGGTGGTAGCAGTAACAGCCCGATAGGCTGGCTCAAGGACGAGCTCAAGCCGTGCCCGGATGTGGTTGATTTGATTGCGACGGCAATCGCTGATGAGCCTCCCTCCAGCCTGGGTGAGGGCAACGCCATCAGAAAAGATTTCTCTGAGGAACTGGATAGCCTGCGGTTGGTCTCCCGGAACGCCCGGCAATACCTGGCTAATCTGGAGCACCAGGAGCAGGAAAAAACCAGGATTAAATCGCTGAAAGTCGGCTATAACAAGGTCTTCGGTTACTACATCGAGGTATCCAAGCCTAATCTAGCCCAGGTGCCTGAGCACTATATCCGGAAGCAGACACTGGTTGGTGGCGAGCGCTTCTTCACCCCGGAGCTTAAAGAGTACGAGTCGCTGATTCTAACTGCCCGCGACCGGATTGGTGAGCTTGAGACCAGTCTCTTCCAACGGGTCTGTCAGCAGGTAGCCACCGCCAGCGAGCCTATTCTGGCAGTCGCCAGTGCTTTAGCCAATGTCGATGTCTTCTCCGGCTTAGCTGAGGTCGCCATCCGCAATAGCTATGTTCGTCCCGAGCTGACCACGGGTAAAGAGATTGTTATTAAGGAAGGACGCCACCCGGTGGTCGAGAGCAGCCTGATTGATAGTGGTTTTGTGCCCAATGATACTTTTTTGTCCAATGACGACGCTCAGCTAATTATTCTTACGGGACCTAACATGGCCGGGAAGTCGACCTACCTGAAACAGGTCGCCCTGATTGTCCTGCTGGCGCAGATTGGCAGCTTCGTACCGGCCACCTCGGCTACTATTGGACTGGTCGACCGCATCTTCACCCGGGTTGGCGCCCGGGAGGACCTGGCGGCCGGGCAATCCACTTTTATGGTAGAAATGGTGGAGACGGCCAATATCCTGAATAATGCCACACCACGCTCGCTAATCATCCTCGATGAGATTGGGCGGGGCACCAGCACCTATGATGGACTGGCGATTGCCCGGGCGGTCGCCGAGTATATCCACAACTATTCCGGGCTTGAAGCAAAAACGCTGTTTGCTACCCATTACCATGAGCTGGTGGAACTAGCCAGCCTCCTGCCCCGGGTGAAGAATTTCAATATAGCCGTAACCGAGGAAGGGGGCAAGGTTATTTTCCTGCGCCGGATTGTGCCCGGCGGGGTTGATAAGAGCTACGGCATTCATGTCGCTCAGCTCGCCGGACTGCCCAAAGCAGTGGTGCAGCGGGCTAATGAGGTGCTTGCCGAACTGGAGGGGCAGAGCCGCCGGACGAGGGGGGTAGCCCAAGGGCGGCACCGCCAGCCGGAGCCAGCCCGGCAGCTAACATTCTTCGGGCAAAAACCGCCGGCTTTAGAGGAACTGGAGAAGCTGGACATTGACTCCCTCACCCCGCTGGAAGCCCTGACCAAACTCTACGAACTCCAGAAAAAGGCGAGGGAGGGGTAGGATATGACTACAAGGAATTTCCATCAGTTATGGGATGCAGCCCTTGCAACAAATTATTTAGTCGAGTAGTGAGCCATATAGTTCCTAAGTTCACGCAAAGTCATTATGCGAATCTTGGTATTTTTAAGCAAGTCATCAGGAAACTCATACGATTCCTTTGTTACTATTATTCCTTCATCAGCACTTTTTGCCCGTATAGCACTATTGAGTCTTCCTATGCTACTGCTAATATATGGTAATGGCGGACGGCGAGTATGCGCCTTCACTTCAATAAGAACTCTTCTTTCACCTAGAGTAATAATAAAGTCAAACCCAGAAGTTCGCTCAGCAATAAACACTGGTATTCGCAATTTCTTTAACGTATTAATGACTTCTTGCTCAAAATCCATTGCTGATTGCATAGCGCTTCTAGCACTAGGTTCTTCCCCTGATTCTCTAATCCGATAAATTATGAAAATCATGGTAATTAATGCTAGACTACCTGTAAAAGCAGTTATGATGGCCATAATAGGAAACGCACCCGCTTCAAGTGACATCGCTACGATGGCTACAATTATTGCTCCAGAAAGAGAGGCGAATAATCCTATGGTAAATGAAAGGCGATTGCGGGCATAGATAAGTTTATCCGCTCTAGGTAATTCCATCATTCGAGTTTCTTCTTCTGTAGCCTTCTCAACTTTAGTATAAACAGGTGATAGACGCTCGAGTACCTCGTTTCGGCGGTCTTGCGACATAAAATCGCTTTCTGTGATTTTTGTAAACACCGTATCTAACAGTTGTGGTTCTGAAAGAAGGTCTCCACGTTTAATGCGATGCTCACGTGCTTTACCACCTATCAAGCGTGATAAATCATCAACCGTTGGTAAATATGACTCCAAGACTATTCGTCTTATTAATACCTTTTCAAGTTCACTGTTAGCTGCTCGAATGCGTTCTCTACGTGCACCAACTGTTTGACGATAACCCCACATAGACAGGACAATCGACACGAAGATGCCCAAAAGTGGTAACCAATAATCAACCATTTGGGATTAATCCTTTAATGCAATAATAAACATACTCTAATTGACAGACTTGGTGTTGTCAACACGTCCATAGGAATCCCCATCCCCTTAATCCCCTTCCCCTTAGCAAGGGGAAGGGGAATTTTATTTATAGAAGAGAGGCAAAGCCTCTCTAAAACTCTCCTTTTTATGGGGTGTCTAAGAGGGGCTTCGCCCCTCTTCCTACAAACAACTTCCCCCTCCTTTTCTAAAGGAGGGGGACCGAGGGGGAGGATTTGAAATCCCTCTCAATCAGGCTGTCTGAAAATGTCATTCCGTGCTTGACACGGAATCCAGGCGGGATGGTAACGCTGGATTCCCGCTGGAGTTTACCCCGTACCTGATACGGGGCGGGAATGACAGAATTGTCTTGGGACAGTGTTCTCGGACAGCCTCAGTTGTCTTTCCAGAGGGGGCTGAGGGGGGAGGTTCACCAAATTGCACCATTAGGTTCACAGATTTTATCCTTTTTCCTATTGCCTGACCGCTTTTACAGACTTACAATCAAAACCGATAGTTTACGGGAGGTGGAAAATGATTACTGTTACCGAAGGAGCAAAAAAGGTGCTCAGAGACATCCTGCTGGCCAAGGTGGACAATTATTATGCCTTCCTACGGCTGACTTCACCACAGGAAGGCCAGGTGGGACTGGGGATAGACATCGAACTGCCCGGGGACAAGGTAGTAGAGTACGAGGGCACAAAGCTACTGCTGGTAGAACACAACCTGGCTGAAAGTCTTGAGGGCATGATGCTGGCGACAGATAATACCCCGGAAGGTCCCCAACTTGTCATCGTCAGTCCTTCATAACCCTATCCCCTTAATCCCCTTCCCCCTGGCAAGGGGAAGGGGAATTTTTTATTAAAGAGGGGCGAAGCCCCTCTTTCCTTTTCTTCCCCATTTCAAAAAAGGGGGCTATTCCTGGTAATACCCTTTTATGTCACCCTGAGCGCAGCGCAGGGTCTCGATGGGATGGGGGGCTTATCAGTATACTACCAGCCCCACCCACAGATTCTTCGTCATTTCATTCCTCAGAATGACATCTGAGGCAACGACAAAAGGGGGGACTAAGGGGAGATTTACCACCACCCCGGCGCGGGGAGTCCAAGAGGGGCGAAGCCCCTCTTTCAAGAAACAACTTCCCCCTCCTTTAGCAAAGGAGGGGGACCGAAGGGGAGGATTTAAAATCCTTTTCAATGAGGCTGTCTGAAAATGTCATTCTGAGGGAGCGTAGCGACCGAAGAATCCGTTTACGTCAACATAAAATACGGATTCTTCGCTTCGCTCAGAATGACAATCAACTGTTTTCGGACAGCCTCAGTTGTCTTGCCGGAGAGGGGGATTGAGGGGGGAGGCCATCATATTGACAAAGACACCTGTCAGCACTAGGATTAGTTACCACAATACGGTTGCCGGAATCGAGCACAGAGAAGCAGGCTAGTGGCTCTTCTCGACCGGCTAAAAGACGGCAGGCAAATAAATAGGGGGGGACTATCACCGAGTCAGGTTTATTTTATGCCGAATAAAAAGACAAGACCCGGGGGAAGGGTATTCTACGGGTGGGTCATCATCGCCATCTCCTTTGTCGTTTTAGCTATGGGCACCGTCACCCGGATTTCCTTCCCTCTCTTCTATGTTCCACTCCTGGATGAATTCGGCTGGAGTAGAGCCGGCACGGCGACAATCGTATCCGTCAGCGGGATAATTTACGGAATCAGTGCCCCGATAGCCGGTACTTTATTCGATAGATTCGGGCCGAGGAAGACATTCCCGGTGGCGG
>JACQGQ010000009.1 GCA_016199495.1 Chloroflexota bacterium | reverse complement strand
GGTATATCCTTGACCACCCCCACCCGGTACAGCGCCACCCCGGCCTGCCCCACCATTGACCGCCCCGGCTCGATAATAAGCTGTGGCAACGGCATCTCAAGCCTCAGACAGCCACTAACAATCGCAACCGTCAGCGCCTCGGCATAGACAGATATGGGCGGTGCTGGCGAATCCAGGGTATACTGGATGGCAAACCCGCCACCAACACTCATTTTCTTAAGCTCAAAATTATGCTTCCGCTTCATTTCAGCGGCAAAATCAAGCATAAACTCGATGGACTGCTGATACGGCTCAGTTTCAACAATCTGGGAACCGATATGAAAATGCAGCCCCACCAGGTTAACTTCAGGCATAGACATCGCCATCGCCACTGCCTTCTCGCCCAGAACCAGAGGGATACCAAACTTGCTATCGATATTGCCGGTGGTAATATAGTGGTGAGTATGGGGGTCTATCCCGGGAGAGATACGCAGCAAGATATCGGGGGTAATCCCTTTTTCCCTGGCTATTTCTCCCAGTATTTTAAGCTCATAAAAGTTATCCACCACGATGTGCCTGACACCCGATTCCACAGCCAGAATGAGTTCCTCGGCCGACTTATTGTTACCGGGGAAGTCAACCCTGTCCATCGGGAAGCCAACCGAGCGGGCGATACCAATCTCACCACCGGAGACAACATCCAGCCCCAACCCCTCCTCCATAAAGAGGCGTAAAAGCGTCTTATTGATGCAAGCCTTACAGGAATAGTTAATGGCGGTATCAGCATAACGCTGACCGAACTCGGTCTTGAACTCGGCACACTTACTCCGCAGGCTAAACTCGTCAAAGAGATAGAGCGGCGTGCCGAACTCAGCCGCCAGCTTGACAGTATCACAGCCGCCGATTACAAGGTGACCCCGGTCATCCACCCTAGCGGTTAACGGGAATAAAGGAAGCTTGCTCACTTGTTCTACCATCAGTTAGTCCCTCTAGTCTAATCTTACCAGTGCCCACCAGTGAAGTCAACGCAAATAGATTTAGCATGATAGAGGAAGACAAAATGTTCAATTGTTTCGTAACATAGTCGGCGCCGTTGGCCGAGTTGTCTCTGTAGACTACCGGTTACCTTTGTGGGCTAATTCTCTCGGCTTTGTAGAAGCCATGCCGTGCTGCTTCTTTTATCTCATATACCACGTTCAGTACTAGTCGCCAAACGATTTTGCCTTCCAGGGTGACTTCAACTATCTCTGTTGACCCAGTAATCAGGGTATTGCCATTTGGTAATCTGTTCGCGTCTCTGACAGGAACAGTTTCCCGGGCAAAGCCCTGGGACTGCCAGACAATACTGCCTGTCTTGGGGTCAATTTCTATGGCGCGATGAGGTCTGGTTTGGTTCATAAGAAGTATATTACCATTCACCAGAACCTCCGGGTCATGCTGACTATCAAGAATGCCTTCGCCGATGGTCCTGACCACTGAGCCCCCGGGGTTGACTTCAACGACAAAATCAAAATTCCTCGGGCTAATCAGCGTGTTACCATTGGGTAATCTGGTGACGGCATTGGTATGAGTCCATCCCTCATCATCAATATCCTTGTAGGGCGGCTTATCAAAGTAGCCTCGTGCATACCACGACCAAGTAACCTCACCCTCTTGATTTACCTCGATTACCTGAGCATCATCTTTCTTGTCATAAGCACCAAATGCAAAAATCGTATTGCCATTTGGCAGACGGTCTGCATCATGGGATATTTTGTCGGTCAGGTATGACCAGACAACTTTGCCATTGCGGTCAATCTCATAAACACCCTTTCTAGGCAATACAAATAATATATTGTTATTAGATAGTAGTTCAACATCAAATCCCGGATTGGTATACTGCTTCAAGTTTTCCGGAAGTATGTATTCCCAAACTACCTCCCCCAGCATGTTTATCTCCATTATTCTGGGGCGTTCAAGATTATGGTTGTCTGGAAGCAGGGTGGTACCAGCCCACACCATATCAGACTGATAGACATCCACCTGAAAGTCCGGGTCTTCAGTTCCTCTGGGCATTGGCGTGGGTGTTGCGCTCCGACTGGTTACTCGCCTCTCTTCGTTACCGTTTTTATCCACTGCCATTACCGCGAAGTAATACTCAGTCCCGTCCTCAAGTCCGGTTGCCTGATAGTTGGTAGTTGAAATATTCTTTATCTGGTAAATAGGCGAGGTGCCGGCCACATCCCCCATTTCTGACTCACTGACATATATGTTGTAGTGGTCGAAGTCCTCAGCACCGCTTTTGTCCCACCACAGATTTACCTTGCCATCATAGGCATTGACGGCCATAAGACCAGTGATTGCAGACGGAGCCGTAGTGTCAGACGGAGTCGGTGTCAGCTCTGGCGCCGGAGTCGCAGGTTGCGCGGGGGCTGTTATGACTTCCGGAGCGGACGTTGGCACTGACGGAGGAGTTTCCTCTTCTGTAGGGACACGCTGAGCACAGGCAGAGAGAATCAAAACCATGACTAACAAGGCAATGCAACCGCGCTTCATGGTCGCCTCCAAAACTGGTCGACGATCTGATTATATACCCAAGAAGCGGCTATGACAACGTAAATGACTTTGGTCACTTTTAATAATGTTTTGCTTTAGACCCAGGACTACATAGACCAAGCCCGACTGTTAAGTGACAACACCCCCCAAAATCTGATATAGTTAAAAGCGATGGGAAAGACTCTAGCTGAGAAAATCCTCAGCGCCCGGTCCGATGAAGAGGCCCGCGCCGGCAATATCGTTGTTGCCCGGCTCGACCTGGTTTTTGTCCAGGATAGCACGGGGCCCCTGACATTACGGCAGTTTAATGAAACCGGTCTGAATACCATCTACAATTCCGCAAGGACCGTCCTGTTCATCGACCATTCCACCCCCAGCCCAGCCAGGGAGCTTTCCAACGACCATATCTTCCTCAGAAGTTTTGCCGAAGAAAAAGGTGCCGTCCTCAGTGATGTCGGCGAAGGTGTTTGCCACCAACTTGTCGCCGAATCCTGGGCTAAGCCGGGAGATATTATCGTCGGGGCTGACTCGCATACCGTCACCGCTGGCGCCCTGGGGGCGTTTGCCACCGGCATGGGCTCGACCGATATCGCTATCGCCATGGCTCTGGGTAAAACCTGGCTGCGCGTCCCGGAGACAATCAGGATAATCGTCAGAGGTCGCTTTGCCCGGGGCGTCTCCGCCAAAGACCTTATCCTGCACCTCATCGGACAGATTGGGGCGGATGGGGCAACCTACATGGCACTGGAGTTCAGCGGTGAAACCATCGCCACCATGCCGATGTCAGAACGTCTCACCATTGCCAATATGGCGGTAGAGTCCGGGGCTAAGGTGGGACTCTTCCCCTCGGATAGCATCACCGAAGACTACTTGAGAAGGCAGGGGCGAAAAGAGCAATATATCCCCCTCAGTGCCGACCCCGATGCCAGCTATGAGAGTACCATCGAGATAGATGCCGCTCAACTTGAGCCGACTGTAGCCAAACCACACACGGTTGACAATATCGCTCTCGCCAGGGAACTGGCGGGGGTTGACATCGAGCAGGTCTTTCTCGGCACCTGCACCAACGGGCGCCTGGATGATATTCGTATTGCCGCCAGCATGCTACAAGGTAAAAAGCGGCACCCACACACCCGGCTCGTTGTTGCCCCAGCTTCCCAAAAGGTCCTTCTGGCCGCCCTGGCTGAGGGGTATATTACCACCCTGGTCGAGTCAGGAGCAACTATCGTCCCGCCGGGCTGCGCTGCCTGTCTCGGTGTGCACCAGGGCGTGTTGGGTGATGGTGAATCGTGTCTATCCACGGCCAATCGCAATTTCAAAGGGCGTATGGGGAATCCTGAAGCCTTCGTTTACCTGGCCAGCCCGGCCACAGCCGCGGCGACCGCCATCCGTGGTAAAATCACCGACCCCCGGGAGTTTTTATGAATGACGGAGAAGCGTGAAAGAGCGTTAGCCCTTTCAAAAATCATAATTCCCCTTCCCTTTGACAAGGGTTTTGTATCAAAAGTGCCATGTTTAGGTCACCCTGAGCGAAGCGAACGTGCTCCTCAGAATGACCTTTGATACAAAGCCTTTGACAAGAGAAAGGGGATAAAGGAGATAGAGTTCAAAAAGAGCTAAATAAGGGAGATGGTTTGTAGATGCTAAAAGGGAAAGCGTTTAAGTTCGGCGACGATATTTCCACCGACCATATTGTGCCGGGGAGACTGTTACACCTGCGCAGCAACTTGCCGGAATTAGCCAAGCATGTCCTTGAGGATGCCGACTCTACCTTTGCCCGGCGTGTCAAAAAGGGTGATTTTGTCGTTGGCGGGAAGAACTTCGGGCTTGGTTCCAGCCGGGAACACGCCCCGCTGGTCATCAAAATGGCCGGGGTCAGCGCCATTCTGGCTAAGTCAGTGGCTCGCATCTTCTTCCGCAACGCCATCAATCTTGGCCTGCCCGTGCTTATCTGTGACACCGAGAGTATCAATGATGGTGACGAGCTTGAAGTAGACCTGAAGTCGGGCAAGGTTGAGAACCTGACCAACGGGGCTGAGCTTAGTTTCAACCCAATCCCTGAAATCATGCTCGCTATCCTGAATGAAGGCGGACTCATCCCTTACATCAAGAAATACCAGGACTTCGTTGTCTGACCAAGAGAGTGAGCTTACTCTTTTTAGGTTAATTTTGTTTTTTACCTCACCCCCTGTCTCCCCCTCTCCTAGAAAGAGAGGGGGAGACAGGGGATAGGGTCACAGACAGGCTAAGTGTAAACTTACTTACTTGATGGAGAGATAGGGCAACACGGAGGTAACCGTAGTGAAGCACACTATTACGCTAATACCCGGCGATGGCGTCGGGCCGGAGGTTGTCGCCGCCGCCCGGCGGGTTCTCGAAGCCACTGGCGTTGAGTTTAAGTGGGAGGTGGTTAACGCCGGCGAGACCGCCCTGGAGAAAGAGGGCAGTCTCCTGCCGCCGCGTCTCCTCGATTCTATCAGGCAGAACAAAATCGCCCTCAAAGGGCCGACGACCACCCCCGTGGCTACGGGTTTTCGCAGTGTCAATGTCGCTCTTCGCCAGATACTTGACCTCTACGCCTGTCTCCGCCCCTGCCGCAGCTACCCGGGCATCCCTTCAAGATATGAAAATGTCGATATCATCGTCGTCAGGGAAAATACCGAAGACCTTTATGCCGGCATCGAGTTCGCCAAGGGCACTCCAGAGGTAGAAAAACTACTCTCTTTCATCCGGCAAAGCACGGGGGAAAAAATGCCCGAGGACTCCGGCATTAGTATCAAGATAATCTCGGAGACAGGCAGCCGGAGAATTGTCAAATTTGCTTTCGATTATGCCCGGGCTAACAATCGGCAAAAGGTGAGCGCCGTCCACAAAGCCAACATCATGAAGTTTTCCGACGGTCTCTTCCTCGATGTCGCCCGCGAGGTTGCCGGTACCTATGCCGACATTGAATTCGAGGACATAATTATCGACAACCTGTGTGCCCAGCTTGTCCAGCGGCCACAACAGTTCGATGTGCTCGTGCTGCCCAATCTCTATGGAGACATTGTCTCTGATTTGTGTGCCGGGCTGGTTGGTGGCCTGGGGATAGCGCCGGGGGCGAATATTGGCGCTGAGCTAGCCGTTTTCGAACCGACCCATGGCAGCGCCCCGAAATACACCGGCTTGAACAAGGTGAACCCGCTGGCGACGATTCTATCCGGCGTCATGATGCTCCGCTATATTAACGAGAGAGCCGCTGCCGACCGCCTGGAAACAGCCGTAGCCGGGGTCGTCGCTGAAGGTAAATCAGTCACCTACGATTTAAAACCGGACCGGGATGACCCCAGTGCCG
>JACQGQ010000067.1 GCA_016199495.1 Chloroflexota bacterium | reverse complement strand
GTCAAGAAAATAGACCCCAGGGCGGTGGTACTCATGATGACGGCGTATTCCGTAGAGGATTTAGTCAAGCAGGCGGTAAGCGAAGGCGCTTACACCTGCCTGTACAAGCCCTTCAATATGGAGAAGGTGATAGCCTTGGTGGAGAATATAACCAGGGAGAAGAAAGAATAATGCCGACAGATGCCACCATCATCGTGACCGAGAATGATACTGGTAACCGGATAACCATGTGCGGCATCCTAGAGGAGGCTGGCTACAGGGTTATCGGGCTAGCCAGAGGCGGCGATGCCCTGGAGATGATACGAAAAATCCCCTTCGATGCTGTCATTACCGACATACGATTGCCCGATGCTGGCGGACTGGAGATACTGAGGCAAGCCAGAGAAGTAAATCCCGATACGGCCGTGATTATAATGACCGGCTATGCCACTGTCGAGACGGCAATAGAAGCCGTAAACCGGGGTGCTTACGCCTATTTTGTTAAGCCGGTTAACCCTGACGAGATAAAGACCACCCTGGCCAATGCCCTCAAGCAGCAAAGGCTCTCCCTGGAAAACAAAAGACTTGTGCAGAGCGTGCAGGGCGCCAACCAGCTATTAGTTAAAGCCAACGAAGGATTGCATAATGAAATTATCGAGCGCCGGCAGGCAGAAGAGGCGCTGCGGGAATCGGAAGCGAGATACCGGGGCCTGGTGAATAATGTCAGGTTAGGCATATTCAGGAGTACACCGGGAGCCACGGGCAGATTCCTGGCAGTAAATCCGGCCATGGAGGAGATTACCGGCTACTCTCGGGAAGAGTTGTTGCAGATGCATGTTTCTGACATATATGTGCATCCGGAGGAAAGAGAAACCACGTTGGAGGAAATAACCTCGGCTAAAGGGAAAGTAACCAGGGAGCTGAACTTCAGGAAAAAGAAGGGGAGCGAAATAGTCGTCTCGGACACGAAGACGGCGGTGCGCGGTAGCAATGGCGAAATCCTCTATTTTGATGGCATTTTAGAGGACATCACCGAACGCAAGCGAATTGAGCAAGAACTCATCGAGAAAACCAGGGAGGTGGTCAGGGCAAACCAGCTAAAATCCGAATTCCTGGCTCAAATGTCTCACGAGTTGCGCACGCCACTCAATGTCATTATCGGTTTTTCGGAATTGATGATTGATGAGGTACCGGGCAAGATTAATGAGGAGCAGAGACAGAGCCTTAACGATGTCTTGGACAACGCTCGGCGCCTGCTGGACTTAATCAACGATGTCCTCGACCTGTCCCGGATTGAATCGGGCAAAACAGAGCTCAAGCTGGGAAATATCGCCCTGACCGAGGTAGTAGAATCGCTAGCCAGAACAATGATGCCGATACTGACCCCAAGAGAGCAAAGCCTTGCCGTTGAGATAGAAGACAGGCTGCCTCCAGTTCTTGCCGATGAAGCCAAATTGAAGCAGGTGCTGCTGAATCTGGTGGACAATGCCTCCAAATTTACCCCGGATGGAGGCAAGCTGAAGATTAAGGCACTCAGGGAGGGCGATTACTGCCGGGTAAGCGTGATTGATAATGGCATTGGTCTCAAAAAGGAAGACCAGGAACGAATATTCGACCCTTTTTGTCAGCTGGACAATCCTCTAGCCAGAGGGGAGAGAGGCACCGGGCTGGGACTGCCCCTGGTGAAGCAGATTGTGGAAAGCTACGGCGGGCAAATCTGGCTAGAGAGTGAATATGGGAAGGGGAGCCGCTTTACTTTTAGCCTGCCCCTGTCAGCCAGCAGTTAGCCCTATTCGGGAGAGGCACAGACGATGAAAAAGAAAATACTGATTGTCGAAGATAACCCCCAGAATATGAGACTGATGGAAATGACCCTCAGGGCGAAGAACTATACCTTACTCAAGGCAACTGATGGTGAAGAGGCACTGGACATGGCGATGAGAGAGCGCCCTGACCTTATTTTAATGGATATCTGGCTGCCCAAAGTGAACGGGCTTGAAGTGACCCGGAAGCTCAGGCAAGACCCGGCCTTCCGCCATATCCCTATTATTGGTGTTACCGCCTATGCCATGAAGGGAGACAAAGAGAGGATTATTGAGTCCGGGTGCGATGTCTATCTGTCAAAGCCTATCGACACCCATGAATTACCTGAAATTATTACCACGATACTGTCACGACGGCAAAAAGACAACCCCTGGTAGCGATGGAGATAGTAGTGGCCAAGAAGACCCTGATAATTGATAATGACCCCATCTTTCTTAAACTGGTCGACCAGCTTCTCAGCCATCAGGGCTACGAGGTGCTCCAAGCCGCTAGTGGCCCGGAGGGCCTGCGGCTCCTGTTTAACGAGAAGCCAGATTTAGTGCTGTTGGATGTAGCCATGCCTGAAATGGATGGCTGGCAGACCTGCCAGCGCATCCGTGAAATTACTGATGTCCCCATCATCATGCTCACTGGTGAGCAGAAGGCTGAGGAAGACGTAGTGCGCGGGCTTGACTATGGCGCCGATGACTATCTCTTTAAGCCGGTGGGGAATAGAGAACTGGTGGCCAGGGTGCGTGCCGTATTACGCCGCGCCGAATTGCCTTCCCCAACGGAGACAAAGCGAGAAGTTAGCTATGCCGATGGCTTCCTCAGCGTGGATATCGCTGAAAGGAAAGTCCTGGTAAAGGGAGAACGGGTGAAACTAACCTTCAGGGAGTTTCGTCTCTTTGCCCTCCTGGTAGAGAGGGCTGGCCATATCCTTACCCATAAGCAACTCCTGGAAAAGGTGTGGGGCTGGGAATATACCGATGACCTGGATTATGTGCGCATCTATATTTCGCACCTGCGCCAGAAGATAGAGCCTGACTCTGCCCTACCCAGATATATCATCACTGAACCCGGAGTCGGTTACTCTTTTCAAAAGGCAAGGTAATGCCAGAGCCTCCGCCTCACACCACAGCTAACAGCCAGATTGAGGTTACTTACCAACCTCACCCCCCGCCTGCTAAAGCCCTGCCCGCCAAGGCTCGGCAGGCGGGTCGGCGGGCAGGCCCTCTCCTTCTCAAGGAGAAGGGGGCAGGGGGATAGGTTATTAAACGACCTCCACATTAGCCCCTTGATTAAATTTACTTTTTATTCCATAATACCTAAATACTGATAATATCCGAGACGGGAATATGAAGAAGCTAACCATTGGTAAGATAAGGGGTTTGCAACAGATTGCCAATCCAGATGGTATCCTGACAATGTGTGCTATGGACCACCGTGATTCGTTACGCAGTATGATTGACCAGGAGAGCCCGGGGAAAGTCAGCTATGAAGAAATGGTTAAGCGTAAGCTGGAACTATGCTCCAGTCTGGCGGAACATGCCAGTGCCGTGCTACTGGATTCAATATTCGGTGCGGCTCAATGCATCAGCCGTAGTGCCTTACCAAAGAGCACCGGACTGCTGATTAGTATCGAAGCCTCCGGCTATGGTGGCGGAAAAGAGAGCCGCTTAACCAGGTTACTACCTGACTGGAGCGTCGAGAAGATTAAGCGAATGGGTGCCTCGGCAGTAAAGATTCTGGTCTATTACCGCCCGGATTTGAAACAAATGGCAGGCCAGCAATTGGACACAGTGAATATGGTAGCCAGGGAATGTATCGAATATGACCTGCCCTTTTTAGTTGAGCCGGTGAGCTACCCACTAGGCAGGGAGGTGAATAATCCCAGGGAATTTGCTGACCTTAAGGGAGAACTGGTGCTTAAAACCGCCCGGGATATCACTGCTCTGCCAATCGATGTCCTGAAGGCTGAATTTCCGGCTGACCTGCATTATAAAAAGGATAGGTCTGAACTAATCGAACTCTGTCATCAACTAGACGCGGCGTCTCAGGTGCCGTGGGTTATTCTCAGCGCCGGCGTCGATTTCGAGCTTTTTTACCAGCAGGTAGAAATCGCCTGCCGGGCTGGGGCATCAGGCTTCCTCGGTGGCCGGGCTATCTGGCAGGAGGCAATGCATATCGATGATGCTCGAGAAAGAGTTCGCTATCTGTCAACGGTAGGGGCCGACCGGCTGAAAAGACTGACTGAAATAGCCAGCGAATACGCTGCACCCTGGTACAGGAAGTTCGGGCTAACCGCCGATGAGCTGGCTGATACATCGGAAAGGTGGTACCAAGGATATTAAAATCGGAAAGATATTATGATTGCTACTGTTACCCTTAACCCCTCCCTGGACGAACATATTATGGTGGATGGACTGGTGGTGGATGAGACTAATCGCTGGCTCAAACGGCAGCGCTATGCTGGAGGCAAAGGCATTGATGTCTCGCGGGCTATTCACGAGATGGGTGGTGTCAGTATCGCCTATGGATTCAGCGGTGGTGCCACTGGCCGGGCGGTGGAGATATTGCTTGATAAGGAAGGCGTGCTCTTCAACTTTACCCCTGTCCAGGAGGAGACACGCACCAATTTTATCATTACGGATACTAAAACTAACCAGCAGACGAGGATTTCTGCCCCCGGGCCTCACATTTCAACAAATGCACTACAGAGGTTCCGTAAGAAGTTAAGAACTATTCGTCCCAGCCCGGAGTTACTGGTTCTTGGTGGCAGTGTACCACCCGGTGTGCCGGCCAGTATCTATTACGATATCATCACGGGGGCTAAAGGCTTCGGGGTCAGAACCATCCTGGACTCCGCCGGTCAATGGTTGGAGGAGGGAATAAAAGCGAAACCCTACCTCATCAAGCCTAATGTCCGCGAAGCTGAGGTACTGCTGAAGAGGGAACTCCCCAGCGAAGAGGCAATCATTGAAGCCGCTCTTGACCTGGGGGAGATGGGTATTGAAGTTACCGTCATCTCCAGGGGGAAAGAGGGCATCATTGCCTCGACTAAGGGCCGCCTTTTCAAAGCAGTCTCGCCCCCGGTAAAGGTGAGCAGCGCCGTGGGGGCTGGCGACTGTACCATAGCCGGACTAGCCCTGAAGCTGGCTTATGGGGAGCCATTGATAGAAGCCTGCCGACTGGCGGTGGCTATGGGCACGGCGGCCGTGTTAACACCCGGCACCGAGTTGTGCCACAGAGCTGATGTGGAAAGACTGCTGCCACAAATCAAAGTCTGGGAATTACCAGTCAGGCAGCGGGCGAAAGCGTCCTTCCCGGCCAGTAACTAAAGTGCCTTGCCTGATAAGGGGGTTAGCTCAAGACAAACCCCTAGCTTTTTCAGCATTCTCATAAGAGAGGCTTAGCCAGAGAGCTATTTCCCACCACATCCTCTGGTACCACCCGTCCGTGGTCAAAGCGGATAATGCGGTCGGCCATCCGGGCAATATCCGGGTCGTGAGTGACCATGATAAGGGTATAACCTTCCTGGTGTCGTTCGTGGAAGAGCTTCATCACCATTTCTTCATTAGCTTTATCCAGATTTCCGGTAGGCTCGTCGGCCAGGAGAATCTGTGGACTATTGATTAGCGCTCGGGCGAGGCAAACCCGCTGCTGTTCCCCACCGGAGAGCTGGGAGGGTAAATGATACAGACGGTCGTTCAGTCCCACTCTCACCAGCGCCTGGCGGGCTTCTTCTTCGTCAGCCAGGCTATGGAAATACTGAGCCAGCATTACATTCTCCAGCGCATTTAGGTACGGGATAAGGTAGAATTGCTGAAAGACCAGCCCTATTGTCTCTCGTCGGAAGCGGGTGAGTTCCGCCCCGGTTAACCCGGTAATATCCTGCCCGTTTACCCAAACCTGCCCCTGGCTGGGCCGGTCCAGGCCACTAATGATGTTCATCAAGGTCGTCTTGCCCGAGCCTGATGGTCCCATAATAGCTACCCGTTCCCCATGGCCTACCGATAAGGAAACATTGTCCAGGGCAAGTACCCGTGCCGCATAATATTTGGTTAGTTCCTCGACCGCTAAGCTAAGTTCTGAGTTTATCATTATTTAATCTCCCCTTAATGTTATTGCCGGGTCAATCTGTGTTGCCCGACGTAATGGCAGGATACTACTAAACCAGGTGACCATAGCGGCTATGGTAATCGTAACCAGAAAAGCCAGGGGATGAGGGGAAATAGCTGAAGCAAACACCCGGTAACCAATAAATTGAGCCAGGATATAGCCTAGTAGATAACCCAAAATGCCCCCACCCAAAGTAATAATACCGATTTCGGCGCTAAATAGCCCGGCGATACGCTGGCTAGAAGCCCCCAGCGCCTTCATCAAACCAATCTCGGCTGTCCTTTCCAGCAGGGTTGTGGTCATCGTGCTCAAAATAACCAGCCCGGAAGCAGTCAAGATTAAACCGGCGACCAGCGCCAGCAAAAGTTGTACCTTGCTCAATATCCGGCTTTCGGCTTTGGCGATTTGCCCCAAGACGCGCCCTTCGCTACCCGGGATACCCTCTTCGATAAGTTTAGCCAGATGAGCCAGGGGATGAGATTGGGTCAGGGCACTCACCTGGACCAGCCCCACCTTGCCCGGCAATACGGTTAGCTCCTGGACAGCCTTCAGGCTGACGAGAACTTGCTTGTCTTCGGCCGCCCCCGTCGTGACCACACCGGCTACCTTAAAGCGCCGGGTATTATCCCCGGAGCTAACGGTAAATTCTTTGCCTAACCCCAGCCCGAGTTTTTCACTCACCTGAGTGCCCACCAGCGCCTCGGCCATATTCTCCCGACCTTCTGGCCAATATCCGGTAATCTGCCACCAAGGGCTAATCTGTGGCATTACGTCCAGCCAGGTACCTACCATGACTATCGGTTGCCCGGCTATTTCGACCAGGCTGTAGAGAGAAGGGGCATAGCTGGTCACGGCCTGGGCTACCTCTCCTCGCTCTAAGAAGGAAAGGTCGTTTTCTGAGATGTAAGCTTCGTTGGTTCCAGGAGGAACCTGAGGCAATATGAGAAGATTTGCTCCGTAAGCGCGCAGTTGAGAGCCAGCCTTCGCTGGTATCTCCAGTGAGAGGTTGCTCAGGGCAGCGACCAAGCTGGCGCCGAGCACTACCGATAAGATACTTAGCGCCAGGCGAGCCTTACGATTTCGGAAGGAGCGACTAATAATTCGCCACCACATAACTTAACCACCTCTAATCAGTCTGATTGGTTCTATTTTTACGGCTTGCCATAGCGGAAGGCCACTCCCCAGAAGTGAAATGGCTAAAGCCAGGAAAAGAGCCAGGGGTAAGAGGGTGGAGTCGGGGGGAATCACCGAGCTAAATACCCTCTCTCCGATGAACCAGGCTAAAATACTGCCGGACAAATATCCCAGGAAACCGCCAATTATCCCCAGGACACCGGCCTCCGAGAGGAAAAGAGCGGTTATCTGTGTATTTTGGGCACCGAGCGCCTTCATTAAACCAATCTCTCCCCGACGTTCCAGAATAGTCGTGTGGAGAGTGGCCATAACGCCGGCAATAGAGACGATTAAGGCAATCAGGGTAATCAATATTATTAATCCTTCCATCTTCATTAGAAAAGCGCCTTCGGCTTCAGCAATCTGGCGGATGACGCCGGCCTGGCTCCCGGGAAGAACCTCTTCTATTTGTTTGACCACCGCCTCACTAATCGGGCTGCAATACCAGAGCTCGTATTCCCGAGGCGTCATCTCCTCTGGCTTCTTGTCCTTCAACTCCGGTATCAGTTTTTCTTTGGGCAGAACCATAGCACTAACCATAATCCGGCTGGCACCATAGGGCAGACCCAGCAACCCCTGCACCAGAGGTAGGCTAGCGATAATCTGGTCCTCCTCAAAGCCACCAGTGCTGACCAGCCCGACCACTGTAAAATGGTGAAGCCGCCCATCATACTCTAGCGGCAGAGTATCGCCAACACGAATCCCCAGCCGCTGGGCCAGGGAAATCCCCACCAGCACGGTTTCCCTGTTAGCCTCCTCGGGCCAGGCTCCGGTGACCTGCCACCATGAAGATATCGTCTTCACCCCGGTGCTAAAGGAGATTCCTTCGCGGATGGTGCTTTCCTCGGTAAAACCGGTGCGAATAACGGTGCCTTTCGCCAAAGTGACCTCTTTATCAAACCAGGTACCGGTGAGAGCCACTGGTTGACGGCTTTCCCCGACCTGAACCGGAATACTGAGAAAGGGGGCAAACCCCAGGATGTTATTCGCCCAGAAGATGGTTTTGAGCTTAACCAGTTCGCCTTCATCAATATAGCTGGCAGCCCCCGGTGGCGAGTAGGTCACTCCGCTAATATCTATCTCCACCCGCTCTGAGCGTGGCGTAACCACGATATTAGCCCCATAAGAACGAAGTTCCTGACTCATCTTCCCCAGGATATTGGCCGAGACACTGAGTAAAGCCATCGCCAGCGAGGTGCCGACCACAATGGCTAGTAGGGCTAGTCCCACCGGCGCCTTACGGTGCCATAGCGTCTCCCGAAGCAAGCGCCAGGTCACTTGGTCTCCTTGGTAAAGAGATGAGCCTGACTTTCCAGCCCCTCCGTGGGGATGACTAGAGTCGTGCCCTCCATCCGGGAGGAGAGGGGTAGGGGATTACAGCCCCCACCCCGGCCGAGGGTATTTATCGGGATGGGGGCATTACAGTTTTTGCAGATGGCAATTGGCTCGTTCCTATCCTGCATATAGCCCGTGATGCCGCAAATCTGGCAGGCATCCAGGGCGGTAGCCATACTACCATCGACTAATTTCACCGCCAGAAAGCGGACTTCATCTCCGCCAGCCACATAGGTGAATTTTTGTAGTTCGCCAGGTGGCCATGCCTCTGTTGATAGGCTTATGTCATTATCCAGAGTCACCGTGACCGGCTGAGGGATTGGGTCAAGGAAGGGGCTGGACGCCAGGACCTGAGAACCCATTGCCAAGACAACGACTGCAGTCGTGCCAATCAGACTCGATTGCCAGATTTGCTCCCAGCGGCGGGCGGCGCGCCATTTCCGCCGCTGGGCGTCAGTCCCCTCCGCCGGAGGCAGACTGGCTTCCGACCGCCGGAAATCCCAGATGAGAAGTAGAATTGGTACCAGTATTAGCCCGGTAAGAAGAAGAGCGGAGGCTTTATCTCGCAGTAAATAGCCCAGGACTTTCATGATGCCGGCTGACATGGGAATAGCCCCCACCTCGGCAAACTCATGAACGCTGCCTACCAAGAGGCGGACGGCTAGAATGAGGAGGATGATAGTTGTCACGGTGAAAAAGCGGCCCAGGTTAATTTTCAGGCTGCCCCGGATAAACAGGATGGCAAAGAGGGTGGCCAGTCCAACTCCAAAAACACCACCGATGACCGTCAGGATACCGCTCTGGCCCAGTGTTGCCGCGGCCAAAAAGACTACCATCTCCACTCCCTCCCGGACTACCATAAAAAAGGTGAAGACCAAGAGGCCAACCGCGGCCTTCCGGGAACGGCGGTCATCAGTCATCATCTTTGCCATCCTGGCTTCCATTTGGTGGCGGATATTCTTGGCGCTGCGCCACATCCACAGCACCATACTGGCGACAAAGACAGCGCCAATAGCCATCAGGGTGCCTTCCAGATACTCATTCTCCGGGTCCAAGCCAATAATTTGCAGCACAACACCGCCGATTAGACTCAGCAAAAGAGCCAGACCTAGCCCCCGGTAAACATAATGGTTAAGAGAAGCGCGACCAGTGCGCCGCAAATAGGTCAGGATAATCCCCAATACCAGAGCGATTTCCATACCTTCGCGCAGGGTAATTACTAAAGCTGTTATCATATTACTTCTTTCACTACCTCACCTTTAATCAAAATCTCTACGGATTAGTATTCTTCTACTCCAGTCTTTTTACTTTAAGCCCCTTGTCCCTTGCTAGCCTCCTTTAGTCATTGGATGCCTTATCTCCATTCATGGTTTTCTACTCGGTCTATAAAATAGACTGGATTATGACCAGGGTTTATCTTGATGCCCACCCGTGTATCTACAGAGTAAGACCGGTTGTGATGTTGTTGACACTGGATAGTGGCTCCAGAGGGTAATTGTACCCGGTACAGGTAATTAATACCCTGGAATACCCGCTCCACGATAATCCCGGCTCCGTCTGCCTTTGGTCGTATATCTATGAAGTCGGGGCGCACCATTACTTTGATTTTTGTCCCGTTAGGTAGCTCCTGGGTAAGAGACAAGCGGCCGAGTTCGGTAGCAATCGCCTTATCCTGAACCTCGCCGGCGAGGAAATCGGCCGTGCCGACAAACTGGGCGACAAATGGTGTCGCCGGCCGGTGGAAGATGGCTTCGGGCAGGTCGATTTGTTCCAGCCGCCCGGCATTCATTACCCCAACACGGTCACCGATAAAGAAGGCCTCCTCCTGGTCATGAGTGACGAAGATGACGGTAGCCCCGGCGTAGGCGAGTATGCCCTTGACCTCAGTTCGTATCCGAGCTCGTAAATCGGCATCCAGATTGGAGAAAGGCTCATCCAGCAAGAGCACCTCTGGCCCGGGGGCGAGGGCACGTGCCAGGGCTACCCGCTGCTGCTCCCCTCCCGAGAGTTCATGGGGCATTCGGAGCTCAAGCCCCTTCAGCCCCACCAGGGAAAGCATTTCCTGAACCCGCTCCTGGCGGTTAGTACCCTTAGGTAAACCGTAGCCGATATTGGCAGCCACATCCAGGTGGGTAAACAGGGCGTAGTCCTGGAAGACGATACCTACCCGGCGCTTCTCCGGTGGCACAAATACTCTATGGCCGGTGACTATTCTCTCGCCCACGGCGACAGTTCCCCGGTCAGGCATCTCAAAACCGGCGATAAGCCGCAGCAATGTCGTCTTACCACAACCGCTGGGACCAAGTAGAGCCAGGAAGCTCCCCTCCTCTACCTCCAGGTTAACCCCTTGGACCGCCGGGGTCCGTCCGAAGTTTTTGGTCAGGTCAGTACAACGCACTGCTATCTTAGTCATGCTGTTCTCTCCGCTCTCGAGTAACGATGATTGCCATTGGCACCGATGCTATTAGTATCAGGAGCAGGGCCGGCACGGCCGCCCGGGCGAAGAATGCCTCCGAGGTCGCTGACCAAATTGAAGTGGCCAGCGTCTTAAAGCCGATAGGACTCAGGATTAGTGTCGCTGGTAGCTCCTTCAGCGTCGTCAGAAAGACCAGGGCCGCTCCCGCTAAAATTCCGCGGTGTATCATCGGGAGAGTGACCCTACCCAGCACTTGCCACGATGTGCTGCCTAAGCTACGGGCGGCTTCTTCCACCCGGGGGCTAACTTGCAGTAACGATGACCTGACCGCCCCGATTGCCTGGGGCAGAAAGAGGATAACGTAGGCGAAGATTAAAAGCCCTAAAGTCTGGTAGATAGGGGTAGCGTAGTTTGCCCCGAAGAAAACCAGGGCCAGTGCGATGACGATGCCGGGCAGAGCAAAGCCGATATAAGTAGCCCGCTCCAGCAGGCTGCTGATACGGCTAGCATAACGTACCGCCAGAATTGCCACCGGCAGGGCGGCGACTACTATGGCTAAGGCCGCTAGTGCGGCGACGTACCCTGAGTTCAAAGCCGAACTCCAGACCACCTGGAACGGCTCTCCGGCGGCAACGCCGCGCCCCAACCAGTAGCCCAGTATCGACATCGGCATAACGAGTGACAGCAGAACAACCAGGGAGCAAAAGCCAAAAGCCGGCCAGCGCCATCGCCCTAGCTGAGCACAAGCTGGTGGACGAGCTCCCCCGACGCTGCTGCGGTGGTACTGGGCTCTACCCCGGGTGCGAACTTCAGTAAAGAGGATAACCACCGCGATAACTACCAGGATTAGCGATAGGGCGGCGGCCGCCGTCCTATCGAAAGACGTCTGGTACTGGAGATAAATAGCCCAGGTAAAGGTCTCGTAGCGTAGCAGCGATACTGCCCCGAAATCGTGCAGGGTATAAAGGGACACCAGCAAGGCACCGGCGGCGATAGCCGGGCGCAGTTGCGGTAGTGTTACGCGGCGAAAGGTGTCCCAGGGACCATGCCCCAGGCTACGGGAGGCTTCTTCCAGGCAAGGGTCCAGCCCCCGTATGGCGGCTTGAAGGGTAATCAGCACATAGGGGAAAGTAACCATGGTTATCGTGAGCGTTGCTCCGGGGAAGCCATAAATCTCGGGCAAGCGCTCCAGCCCGAAGGGTACGGCCAGTAATTGCTGCAGCATTCCTCGGGGTCCCAGCGCGGCTACGACAATAAAACCGGCTACGTAACTGGGGATAACCAGGGGAAGGACAGTCAGCACTGACCACATTCGCTGTAGTGGAAGGTCGGTGCGGGCCGTAAGCCATGCCAGCGGTAACGAGATAGCTATCGAAATCCCGGTTACGGCGATGACCAAGCCCACTGTGCGCCCCAAAATAGCGAAGGTTCGTGCCCGGAACAGCAACTCCCATATCTCTCCTCCGACCCCCAGGGTTCGTAGCACCAGGTAGACCAGAGGGAGGAGCACGGCAACCGCTACCAAGGTGGCCGGTAGCCAGATAATAGCAGGCGGCCGGGAGACATGCGCCCCCCGGCCAGCCCGACCTAGTCTGGCTATTAGGTTTGAAGTTCTACCTGTTATTACTGCCATTCTGGTTACGGTACTATCCCTATCTCCCGCAAAAGATTGAGCGTACCTTTCAGGTCAGCCATCGCTGCCATCTCAATATCTGGGCTCTTGATTTCTGAAAGAGGTTTCAGCAAACGGTGGGTTATAATCCCTTCAATCACCGGGTACTCAAAAGTTTGTGAGGCAAAGTACTGCTGACCAGCCGGTGAAAGTAGAAAGCCCAAGAAGCTTTGGGCGGCATCTTTATTCTTTGAAGTTTGGAGAATTCCGGCACCGGCAACCAGAATGACTGCTCCTGGCCCACCTGCCCTCACATAATAGTTCCGGACCGGGAAGGATTCCCCCTTATCCCGAAGGAAGGTGTACAGGTAATAGTGATTGGGGAAACCGACCTCAACTTCCCCAGCCCCGACGGCAGCGACAATCTGAGTATTACCAGGGTAGACTTTCGGATTATTGGATTGGATGCCCTTCAGCCATTGTCTGGTCTTATCTTCACCCCAGAGCACTCGCATGGCGGTAACCATTGCCTGGAAAGAAGCATTAGTTGGCGCCCAGCCAATCCGTCCAGTCCACTTCGGGTCGGTAAAGTCCCAGATGTCATCGGGCAAATCAGCCTCCTTCAGCTTCTGCGTGTTGTAGACGACTACCCGAGCCCGTCCGGAGATGCCGACCCACTTACCCTCCGGCGAGCGGAAGCGCGGCTCAACCTGGCTCACGATACTATCTGGAATCCGCGTAAAAAGATGCTCCACCGCACCAAGTCCACCTGGGTCCTGAGCGTAGAAGACATCCGCCGGGCTATTCTTGCCCTCTTCTAAGATGGTGGCGGCCATTTCCGAGGTGCTACCATAGCGCACCTGAACCTTGACCCCTGTGGACTTGCTGAACTGGTCAATTATCGGTGCCACCAGAGCTTCACTACGCCCCGAGTATACGGTAAGCGTCTGCTCCTTTGGGGTAGTCTCAGCCGCTGGTGTACAGGCACCGAGTACTAATGTGGCTGCCAGTATCAAACTGGCCAAACCAAAAACCCATTTTCGCTTATACATTTGTTTTTCTCCTTTCTAAAATTACCTTCTTTTTCGATTAGTAGTTAAGTCTGGGCAATTCTGTTTAATCCCTCATATTAGTATTACTCCCTTCTCAGTCTTTTCGGTTAAGCCGGTTCTCTCTATTAGATACAAATGCTTCTTATTTGCAACAAGCACGGCAAAAAATTATTTCCTTTCCTGGCGGCAGGTGGGGCAATAGCCGGTCATGCGGACTTCACTACCGGTAATCTCAAAACCCTTGGCTTCAGTAACGTGTCTCTTTATCAGGCGAGCTAACGGGTAATTAAATTCAACCACCCGACCGCAGCCGAGACAAACCAGGTGGTGATGCTCCGTCGAGGGTTTCATCTCATAGTGGTGGTGTTCCTCGTCAAAATGAACTTCCTCGATTAGACCTAGTTTCTTGAGCGTCTGCATGGTTCGATAAACAGTGGACAGGCTGAGGCGGGGCTGTCTCTCTCGGGCGCGACGATAGACCTCATCAGCGTCCAGGTGTCCCTTCCCCTGGCGAATGATTTCCAGAATTGAAGCTCGCTGATGGGTAATCCTCAGTCCGGGGACATTTAATATCCGACGATTTTTATCCGTTGTTTTAGTTTCAGTGCCCATTTCATTATCGCTAATGCTTTCCATTCGCAATTAATATAACACAATAAATATATCGTTGTCAAGCCCCTGTACTGGTTTCAAATAATCGGGCCATCTTTTAAGTTAGCGTTTCGGCTGAGTAGGCGAAGACCCTCTCGATATTGGCTAATAATTGGTCGGCTAAAACAGCCAGCAGCGCCGCTGGCAGTGCCCCTTCAATGATATAGGCAAGGTTATCCTGTACCAGGCCGGCGATAATTGGCGAACCGAGTCCGCCAGCACCAATAACGGCACCTATCATCGCGGTCCCGATGTTAATGATGACCGATATCCGCACACCCGCCAGAATGACCGTTGCTGCCAGGGGAATTTCTACTCGAAGCAGGCGCCGCGCTCGGCCCATGCCCATACCAGCCGCCGCCTCCAGGACATCCGCTGGCACGGCGCTCAGCCCGGCAATAGTATTGCGCACGATAGGCAACAGCCCGTAAAGGAAGAGGGCAAATACTGTCGGTAGTAGTCCAAAGCCGAGCATAGGCACCGCTAGGGCAAGAACAGCCACCGGGGGAAATGTCTGGCCAAATGAAGTAAGGTCGGTAACTATGGGCAAGAAGTTACGGCCACCGGGACGGGTTACCCATATTCCAAGCGGTATGCCGCAGAGGATGCTGAGACCACTGGAGATAGCGACCAGCCGAATATGCTCCCCGACGAGGACGAGCAGGCTGGCGCGGGGGTGCAGTACCCGGCTCTCCTGGGGGAAGAGAAAGCGGAGCGTTGCCTCCCACAATTCCATGCGGCTAATGAGGACAGTAAAAGCCACAACCAGTATCGCCAAAAGGAGCCAACGTCTCATTTGCGCTTTAGGCATAGCTACGCTCCCGTCTCAGCCGTCTCAGCCGTCACCGCCTCGACATCACTCAGTGTCACCTCACCGATGAAGTGTTTCTTTTCATCAACCACCGGGATGTTCCTCAATCCCTGCCCTAGCATTCGTGAGAGAGCTTCCCGAAGGGTGGCACTAGCCGTGATGGCGATTTCATCGACGTCTCCCGGGACTATCGCCTCCCTGACCGAAGTGGCCGCTGATAGACTCGTCATGTCAACCCAACCGATAAAGCGCCCATCATCAGCGACGACCCAGACCGAGGGGCGGCTGCCGATGACTGATACTGCCTCTTCGATAGAGACGTCCATGACGATAGCCGGAGAGGGCTTAATGACGCTCTGGATGGAGATACGAGACAGGCGCTTCAGTGCCCGGTCCGTGCCGACGAAGTCGTGGACAAATTTATTGGCCGGCCTGGAGAGGATTGTCTCTGGTGTATCATATTGCACCAGTTTGCCTGATGCCATTATGGCTATCCGGTCAGCCAGCCGAATAGCCTCGTCGAGGTCGTGGGTCACCAGGATAGTGGTTTTCTTCAGTTTTTGCTGAATGCGGGCGAATTGGGACTGCAGTCTCTCCCGGGTGAGAGGGTCGACTGCCCCGAATGGTTCGTCCATGAGTAGAATCGGCGGGTCAGCCGCCAGGGCGCGCGCCACCCCGACACGCTGGGCTTCCCCACCGGAGAGCTGGTTCGGGTATTTTCGGGCATACTCAGCCGGGTTAAGCCCGACCAGTATCAGCAGTTCCTCAATGCGACTGGCAATGCGGCTTTTCTCCCAGTGTAGCAGCTCCGGTACGGTCGCGATATTGGCGGCCACCGTCATGTGAGGGAAAAGGCCAACACTTTGAATCGCATAGCCAATTGACTGGCGCAGCCGCTCCGGCTTGATTTGGCTGTTGTCCTGACCGTTAATGAAAATGTGCCCGGCGGTAGGCTCAATCAGGCGATTAACCATCCGTAGCGTTGTTGTCTTGCCGCAGCCCGAGGGACCGATAAGGACACAGACTTCGCCCTGGCTGACCTCAAGCGAAAGTTCATTGACGGCGATGGTGTTTCCATAATACCTGGTTACCTGCTCCAGACGTATCATTGCTTGCCTACCCCCAGTCCCTTAGGTGTGGCTAAGGTGATGATAGCCCGCATCACGGCGTCCACCAGCAGAGCCAGGACAATGATGGGAATGGCACCAAGCAGAATAAGGTCGGCGGCGGCTTGCCCCAGACCCTGGAAGATAAACCAGCCAAGTCCGCCAGCACCAATAAGTGCCGTCACCGCCGTCAGACCGACCGACTGCACAGCGGCGGTGCGCACACCTTCTAAGATAAGCGGTGCTGCTAAAGGAACCTCCAGTTTGCGGAAGATATTACCGCGACTCATCCCCATTCCCCGCCCGGCATCGATGACGCCCGGGTCTAATTGATGAAAGCCGACATAGGTATTGCGCACGACGGGCAGCAGCGAATAGACGATTAGAGCCATGATGGCCGGGGCAACACCGACGCCGCGGATACCGAATTCACGCAGGACAGGGAAGGCGAAAGACAATGCGGAAAGCGGGGCAATAAGCAAGCCAAAGAGTGCCAGGCTGGGTATCGTCTGGGTAATGTTGCTAATGAAGAATATCGGCCCGGCGGCGCCAGTACTCCGTGCTGCCCGGATACCCAGCAGAATACCGAGGACGGTGCCGGCGGCGACACTGCTGCCAAAGAGAAAAAGATGCTGCAGCAGCTCCTGCACGAAACGCTCTTCACGTCCGCTAAACTCCTGTAGTATCGATAGGTTGCCAAGCCAACCGATAGTCAGCAGAACCCCGAGAGCTGCCAGCCCGGCCCATGAGACCAGGTTTCGCCACAGGGGCGAATCAGGCAGTCTCTGACGAGCGGCAAATATGACCACGTAGGCGCCGCCCAGGGTCATCCAGATGCCGGCACCAAGTGATACGCGGGCGGAGGGGGCTGCGCCCTCGAGGAGATTACTGGCAACCAGCCCGGCGAGCAGGAAAGTAACGATGATGATAAGATTGGCGGCCGTGCCCAGCATTAGCGCCGATAACTTGCTCCCTCTCAGTAAACTAAGGACAAAACAAAGCAGCCATAGTCCCAGTATGACGGTGCTTCCTTCCCAGTCGCTGCTCTGCCACAGGCGCAGGCTCGTCCCGGCAACAATGCGACTGGGCTTTAGTGTCAACCAACCAGGCAGCACCGAGGAGAGACCGATGATGGAGCCGACCAGGGCAACACTGTCACGGCTGATAAATCGCCGAATCATCTCTTCCCTTTGGCGCTAATAAATCTACGGCAAGAAACCCTTTGTCGTCAGGTATTCCCTGGCGACATCGGCCGCATTCTGGCCGGCAACAGCAATCTTAGCATTGAGCGTTTGCAGAGTTTCCAGGTCGAGGGAGGCGAAGACCGGGTCAAGAATGGTGGCAATCTCAGGGTATTTGTCGGCTATTTCACGGCGCACCCTGGGTGCCGGCTGATAAACTGGTTGTACACCCCGTGGGTCACCGAGGACAACCAGGTCGAAGGCGCTGAGTGAGCCGTCGGTGCCGTAGGCCATGGCGGCGTTAACTCCATCGGTGCCTTCCGATGCCGCCTTCTCCGTCTGTGCCGTATCACCACTGGATACCGTGAGCAACTGCTCTTTAGTCAGAGTGAAGCCATAGGCCTCCTGGAATGCCGGCAGGGCGGCCGGGCTATTGACGAATTCTTCGGAGCCGATTAGTTTGACGTAACCGCCCCCGTTGACATAAGCGGCGAAGTCGTCCAGGGTCTGTAAATTTTTCTCTTCGACAAGCTCCCGGGGCATGGCTATTGCCCAGGTGTTGTTAGCTGGCGCCGGCTTGAGCCAGACGATGTTATAGGTTTCCATATCAAGCTGCTTTACTCTATCGTAGCCCTTCCGGGCGTCTTTCCAGACATCTGAATCAGCCTCATCAAAAAAGTAGGCGCCGTTTCCCGTGTACTCCGGGTAGATGTCAAGCTCACCGCTTTCCAGTGCTTTGCGCACGATTGAAGTGGGCCCGAACTGCGACTTATCGATTACTTCAAAGCCGTTATCTCGGAGCATTAAGATAATCATTTGTGATAATAACGCCCCCTCGGTATCAATCTTTGAGCCGATGGTAATGGGTCCCTTGGTAACCTCACCCTGGCTACCACCACCAGTGCAGCCTGATACCAGTAGCGCCAGTGTCATCACGACAAATCCGAGTAAACTTAACAATCTCTGCATGTTACTCTCCTTTTTACCGATATTACCTTAATGAATTTTAATGGCTGATTATAAGCGTGACAATGATGGTGTCTATCAGCGGTAATAGCGGCGCCAATTAGTAATGAACAGTTTAGCCAGCCACCTCTTCTTTTGTCAAGTCCGTCGTGAACCCTTGAGACTGGACACTTCAGGTTAGGAGGATTTAGCTGGAATCATCCTTCTCGCGAAAAGACTATTCTAGTAATTATCAGCACCGGGAAGCTGCGGCGACGGCAGGTTTAGTGTCGGAAGTGCCTCGTCCCGGTAAAAACCATGGCGATATTGTGCTCATCAGCCATCTTGATTGAGTCTTCATCCCTTATCGAGCCGCCGGGCTGGATAATAGCCGTTACCCCGCCAGCGGCCGCCGCCTCGACCACATCAGAAAACGGGAACATTGCATCCGAAGCCAGGACACTCCCCCGGCTTTTCTCCCCAGCCTTTTCTTGAGCAATCTGGGCACTGACAATACGGCTGGGCTGGCCGGCACCCATGCCCACAAGTGTTTTATCTTTAGCCAGCACGATAGCGTTGGACTTAACATGCTTCACGGCGCGCCAGGCGAAAAGCAGGTCTGCTATTTCTACCCCGGTCGGCTCACGCCTGGTCACCGTTTTTACATTGACGCTACCTTCGGGTAACGAGTCAGCAACCTGGACAAGGAATCCGCCCTTCACCCGGCGGAAATCAAGGTAGCCCGCTTCTGCCTGACCATAGTCTGGCGGTAACCCGGCAACGAGGATACGCAGGTCCTTCTTACGCTTTAATCGCTTGAGGGCTTCCGCCTCGTATTCAGGGGCGATAACTATCTCGTAGAAGACCGACTTCATTGCCTCAGCCATAGCCAAGGTAACCACCCTGTTGGCAGCGACAATGCCGCCAAAAGCGGCTACTTCATCACCGCTAAAAGCCCGCCGATAGGCCTGGGCAATATCTTCATGGCTGGCCAGGCCACAGGGGTTGGTATGTTTGATAACAGCCACCGTGGGTGCGGCAAAGTCAATGACGGCACCCCAGGCGGCATCGGCATCCAGGATGTTATTGAAGGAAAGCTCCTTGCCCCCGAGCTGTTTTGCCCAGGTGATGCCAGTATTCTTGCCTCCCCCCACCACCTGCTCGGCATAAAAGGCCGCCGGCTGGTGAGGGTTTTCGCCGTAGCGCAGGCTGTAACGTTTTTTGAGAGCCACCGTCATCTCATCAGGGAAGCTGTCGCTATCCTGTCTCAAGTACTGTGATATGGCGGTATCATAGGTAGCGACATGCTGAAACGCCTTCTGCGCCAGCCGTTGACGCTCATCCAGTGCCAGGCCTCCTGCCCCTAAATTTTCCAGAACCGACTGATAGTCAGCCGGGTCTACGACCACAATGACGCTGGGGAAATTCTTGGCTGAAGCCCGAATCATGCTCGGTCCGCCGATATCGATATTCTCCAGCGCCTCATCCAGGCTAACGCCCTCCTTAGCTACCGTCTGCACGAAGGGGTAGAGATTGACCGCCACCAGGTCAATGCTCTCAATCTTGTGCTCGGCGAGCTGTGCCAGGTGCTCTGGCTGGTCACGCCGCGCCAGGATACCGCCGTAGATAATCGGGTGCAGGGTCTTTACCCGGCCATCGAGAATCTCGGGAAAACCGGTAAGCCCGGAGACACTTTTCACCGCTACTTTCGCTTCTGCCAGCGCCTTCTGCGTGCCACCGGTGGAAAAGAGCTCAAAGCCCAACCGGGCTAAGCCTTTAGCCAAATCGACCACACCCGTCTTATCAAAAACACTGATAATCGCCCGCATTAAATACCTCCAATCGCTTTATCACCGGCCTGTTGCTGAGTAGTAAATCTATCTCGTTAGACGAGTCTCCTTTTGTCGATTAAGCCCAGCCAGCATATTCATTCACCGTCATTATAGCATTAGTCTGGCGGAGTGGAAAGGGAGGCTGTAAGCGTTGAGACCAAACTCATCCCGGGCTTATATCCGAAACGAACAAGGCATAGGCGGCAAAGAGATAGAGCCCGATTAAGAGCGGCCCATACCAACTGGTGACGATAAAGGTCTTACGCTTCTGCCGGAACCCAAGCCCCGCGATAACCAGCAGGTTCGCTATTATCGTCACTCCAGCAGTGATGAGATGAGTCTTTGATACTACTGCCAGCAGAGGTCCTTGAGTATAGAAGAGGTCAGCCCAGAGAATAGCGACAACATCTAGCATATTGGCGCCTAATAGATTGGCTACCGCCATATCGGCTGCCCCCAAACGGACAGCCGCCACCGTAACCACCAGCTCAGGCATTGAGGTAGAAATCGCCAGAAACAGACTGCCGACAAAGCTGATACCCCAGCCGGTAGTCCGGGCAATCTCATCGCCAATGAATGATAGCCAGATTCCGGCAGCAATAACAGCTACCGCTGCCATGCTAAATCTGAGATAGGCAGTCCCTGTCGGAATCTGGCTATGCATGAGCGACTCGGTTGGTGATGGCACCGAGTTCCGCTTTCGCTCAAAGTAAAATGTCTGCCTGGCATAGACCAGATACGATATGATGATGACAATACTTGGGATGCCTACCCACCCCAGGCTTAATTCAGAAAACCTTTCCCCGGCAAGGATACTTCCGCCGGCCAGAGCCATAAGTAATGCCCCCATCCCCGCCGATGCCATGTGTCCCCGGCTTACTTTACTCAGAATCGGAGCACCGCGATAGAGCACATCCAGTAAAGCCAGGATAGTGAGATTATAGAGACAACTGCCGAGGAGAGTGCCCAGAGCCAGGTCGGGAAGTTTAATCAGAGCGGCCGAACTCACTGCGGTAACTGATTCAGGGCTGGAGGTAACGGCAGCCAAAAGTACCAGGCCTATCCACAACCTGCCCAAACCTGTCTTCTCGGCAATAGCATCACCATAGCGGGCTAGCTTTGTCCCGGCAAACAGGATAATAATAGCGGCAAGGAGAAACTTTAACCAGACCAAGGATTGGGGCTCCCGGGGGTCAACATCACTCTGCTAGCATACTATATCAGGAGCGAGCTAGTAAAGCCAGTGGTAGGGTTAGTAGAATCTGGCGATGAAAAACTGGACAAACGGCAGGACGGGTAACAGGGCGTTACCTTTTTCCTTTCTCTTCGCCTTTTGTTATAATTAGAAGTAGTTAGCTTACTTATCTTAATTATTGGCGCCTTGATTGAATAGAACCAGGTGTCACGGAGGGGAATGTTGGCTAGTGAAATAGTAAGTGCTCACCAGTTGGTGGCGGAGATAATCGGTAATATCGAGAAGGTAGTTGTCGGTAAGCGAAAGGCGATAGAACTAGCGGTCATAGCTGTCATCAGCCAGGGGCATCTGCTTATTGAGGATGCACCGGGGGTCGGTAAGACTATACTGGCGCGCAGTTTGGCTAAATCAATAAACTGTACCTTCAAGAGAATCCAGTTTACCCCGGACATGCTGCCCGGGGATATTACCGGAGTCTCAGTCTATAATCAAAAAACTAATGAGTTTGAGTTTCGTCCTGGGCCAATCGTGTCCCAGATAGTTCTGGCAGATGAAATCAATCGAGCCACCCCTAAGGTACAGTCAGCCCTGTTAGAACCGATGGAAGAAAGGCAGGTTACTGTCGATGGTATCACCTACCAGATGCCGGTTCCCTTCCACGTTTTAGCCACACAGGACCCGATTGAATACGAGGGTCTCTTCCCTCTTCCCGAGGCACAATTAGACAGGTTTCTGTTAAAGATAAGCCTCGGCTATCCTTCTGTATCTGAGGAAATAGTCATTATGGAGAGGCAACAATATATCCACCCTATTGAGCAACTTAGCCCGATAGCTGACGCGGCTGACATTGTCACGTTGCAAGAAAGGGTGAAGAATATTTATGTCGACGACCTGGTCAAACAGTACATAGCCGCGATAGTCGAAGCGACGCGCCATCACCATTCGATATATCTTGGCGCCTCTCCGCGCGGCTCCTTAGCTCTTTTTCGTACTGCTCAGGCACGAGCTTTAGTACAGGGGCGCGACTATGTTATGCCTGATGATGTTAAAGCTCTTGCCGAACCTGTCCTTGCCCACAGGTTAATACTACCCTCGACCGATGGCGCACAAGACAGAAGTGCCCGGGCTAGTATAGCCGAGATACTGGAAAAGGTGCCTGTCCCTGGAGCAATACCCGGTCGATAAGCCAGGACCAGGCTTATGGTTTTTCTAGCACAGGGTTTTCGGGGTATGAAGCTATGAAGAGTCGACCGGCTCTTATTATTGTCCCCCTTGTTATCCTGGCGGTAGCTTTAGCTACCGGCTCGGTTCTGATGCTACGCCTCTTTTCTCTCGCGGTATTAGTGCTGTTGCTGAGTTATTTGTGGGTGCGGCTGGGTGTCCGTGGCATTAGCAGCCAGGTCAAGAAATCAGCCGAACGCTGCCAGGTTGGTGACCGGTTTGGTGAGGAGATTACAGTCTTCAGTAGTAGCCGAATACCCAAGCTTCTGATTAAGGCGGAGGAAAATACCAATTTGCCTGGATACCATAATGTTGCCATTTTTAATTTGTCTCCAAAAGGTTCCTATTGCTGGCAGACCGAATACTATTGTCAGCGTCGTGGGCATTATCGTTTAGGTAGTCTCATGGTTACGGTCGCCGACCCCTTTGGCTTTTTCTCGCGGCAACGTGACCTGCGGCAGTCTCAGAATATCATTGTCTACCCGGCGACCTTAGAATTGCCTTTTTTCCAGCCACTATCCCGTAATGAACCTGGTCCCGGTCTTAGCCGCTGGTTATTAAGTGAGATTGGCACCGACGCGGCTCGTGTGCGTGAGTACGCTAGCGGCGATACTCTCAACCGTATCCACTGGCGCAGTACATCTCACACCGGGAAACTGATGGTCAAGGAGTTTGATGCTGACCGTTCTAATGCTGCTTCTAAGAATGTTTGGGTTGTGCTCGATATGTATCAGGCAGTTCAAGCCGGGGCTGGCGATGATAGTACAGAGGAGTATGGTGTAACCATAGCGGCCTCTTTGTTAAAAAAATATGTAGATAGCGGCCGGCGAGTAGGATTAATTGCATCAGGCGGGCAGCCTTACCTTTTCCCACTGGAAACGGGGAGTCAACACTTATCGGATATGTTAGAAGCTCTGGCATTAATAAAAGCAACTGGTGAAGTGCCGGTTGAGCACTTGCTTTCACGAGAGATTGGCCGCTTTAGTATTAACTCTGTCGTTATTGTTATCACCCCGGCGGCTAATGAACAACTGGTGGCATCTCTCCGCCAGGTAAGAAGCCGTGGCGCCCCGGTCATAATTGTGTCACTTGATTCCGCCAGCTTCGGGGGAAGGGCTACTGGTAGTCTTGTCTCCGGGAGCTTCCAGGTCTATGTTATCAGACATGGAGAGGAGCTAAACAGAGCACTTGATAGCCGCAGGCTCATCCCACAGGTGAGATAGATATGAAGGGAAGGGGGAGTAAAAGGAAGGGGAGGCGAAGCCCCCTCTCTAAAATCTCTTCCCCCCTCTCCTTGAAAGGAGAGGGGGACACTTGGGGTGAGGTGAGTAAATAGTTTGAGCTGTTGATGGAAGCTATTTATGAGACTGAACACTAGTAACCGGGAACCCCTGGTTTATTGAAATCGAGAAATAACAGAAAAAGGCCAATGTTACGAGTAAGTTTTAAGTCATGGTTGGGCGGCTGGCAGGAATGGGGAATTATCATTCCCCTTTTTCTCGCCCTTGAGATTGCAGTCGGTTCAATCGAGCAGGCTCGATGGATTACACCTCATCCATCGTTGACGCTTGTCCTTGTCCTGGCTGTGCTGACCGGTTGGTTACTGGGCAAAAGCCGATTACCCACTATAGTAATTCATCCACTGGCCGTAGTTCTCGGGGCTGCGGTAACGCTCTGGCAGGCGTCAAACCTTTTGCCCTCGGTAGCAACAACCTCAAGGGTTTACCAGTTACTGCTTGCTTTACAATCCTGGTGGCAGACGACAAGTGCGGCTGAACCCAGCCAAGGTACCATACATTTTGCCGTATTTCTCATCTTTGTTACCTGGATAACAGGCTATATCTCAACATGGTTTATTCTGCGAAGACAAAATGCCTGGGTGGCTGTATCTCTGGGCGCAATCATTATCCTGGTAAATCTGGGTAACCTCCCGCAGCAGCATTACACTTTTTTCTTCCTTTACCTTTTCCTGGCACTGGTGCTGATTGGCATGACGAATCTAGCGCTCTACAATCACTGGTTCAAAAAAGGCGGCATCAGTTATCCTAATCGCGGCCTATTCTACTTCATGGCACCTCTACTTTGTTTCAGTATTTTAGCCGTTGCTACTGCCTGGCTCACACCTGAGGTACGAGTGGAGCGATTGGAGACTTGGGTAAGTACAGAAACGCTGTGGCGAAAGGATATCGAGAGACATTTTAATAATTTATTGGCTTCTATCCCGGCGAAGCAGCCTTTCCTTAGGAGCAATGAACAGGGAGCCTTACTTTTTGGAGATTCCTCCTTTGACCAAGGTGACTGGTTACAGGGTGTCGTCATCTCCGAAGGCCCCCTCTATTTGCGAACACGAATGCATGACATTTACACATCTTCTGGCTGGACAAGCAGTCACGCTACGGAACAAATGCTCCGGCAAAGAACCCTTCAGACTGAAGCTGATGGAATTGCCAAACGTAGAGAACTAACTTACACCGTGATAACCAAGTTGAGAACAGATGCCTTGCTTATTACCGGAGAGTTTATATCTTCGGATATTGCCACTTCAGTGCAGACACTCACGCCACTGAGTTTCGATATCGACCTGCTTCGCCCCGACGATGACCGTTCTTTGCCTCCGGATGTGGCATCTCTGGCTGACTCTTTTCGAGATATGCAAGTCGAAAACAAGAAAATCAGGCTGAATGAGCTCTGGCAACTCCTGCCTGAAGACCTGACGCTAACTAATGCCGGGACAACCTATTATAGTTCGGATGAGGCTGACTATGCTCCAGAGCCAGTATTGGATAGTGCCCAGTTGAGCACTATCGACATAACTCGCCTACAGCCAGCCAGCAGTAATATAGTGGCGGTTACCAGTTTTCACCCTCTCCGGCCTGACCGGCGCTATACGGTTACGGCCAGCATCAGCTCAGCTACTCCCGAGGACTTATCTGAAGCTGGTGATGACTATCCACACTGGGTTAAAGATTATTATCTGCAACTACCACTGGCTTTGCCTGAGCGCCTGAGGCAATTGAGCGAGAGCGTAACCAGAGAAGCGAAGACGCCTTACGCTAAAGCGCTGGCGATTGAGCGCTATCTTTCCCAGTTTGAGTATCGTATAGAAGTGGAAGCTCCACCTCAAGGGGTTGATGGTGTGGACTATTTTCTGTTTACCCAGAAATCGGGCAATTGTGTCCAATTTTCCTCGGCGATGGCCGTCATGCTGCGCGCTATCGGCGTACCATCGAGAGTCAGCCGAGGCTATGCTCCTGGTGAATGGGATGCGGCGACAGGAAGCTCTATATTGACATCTAAGGAGCGTCATGCCTGGCCAGAGGTTTATTTCTCTGGTTACGGCTGGGTGGGATTTGAAGCGACACCCAGAGCCGGCGGTGAACAAGAAGCAATACCAGTAGCAGGTGGGAGACTTGAGAGTTTGGGGTTACGGCCGGCGTTGGAGGATGAGGAGGAGTTGGACAACTGGTTGGCATTGCTGCGGTGGCTGAGGGGGCTGGAGCAGCCGGAGAGGCGTGAGTGGCTGGAGTCAGTGGGGTGGAGACAGGAAGAGTTGGATGAGTGGTTGGAGTGGCTGGAGCAGCAGGAGCAACTGCAGTCTGATATCGTGGCGAAAGGTAGTAATGTGAGCGATGCCGTGGCAACCTCCCGGAACCAGTCAGGAATAATTCTCTTTTTTCCTGTTATCGTTACTATTTTGCTGGTTTATATTTTGTGGTCAGCCTTTTCTCATCGACGCCAGCGTCTCGTCAGGTCAGATTATGCCTCTGAGGTATACCGTAAGATGTACTTCCTGGCTTCGCTGCTCAGACTGGAACCCAAATCTCAGCAGACACCCTTAGAGTATTATGCCAGACTAGCTTCAGTTTTTCCCAGGCAGGTTGAAGCCCTTGAATGTATTGTCCAAACTTATGTCGAGAGACAGTTTAGCCGCAGAAAAGAATTGGACCACTGGCAAAGAGGGATGCTACGAAAATCCTGGAAAAGAATATATCCGGCCTTCCTCAAACGGCTGTTTCATCTGAGATATTAGCCCTTGAAACTGGTGCCACCACACTGCGAGTTGATAAATCGTCAGAGCAGCTTCAGGTGAAGAAGAAGCAGTGTTACTCTGGCATTACTTGATTCTTCTAGTCTCGAAAAGCTCTGCCTATCGTCCACGATGGTGGGCCATTCTGGATTCGAACCAGAGACCCCAGTCTTATCAGGACTGTGCTCTAACCAACTGAGCTAATGGCCCCCTAGTGGTCTCTATTATAAACAAGGCAGCCGTGGAAAATCAAGCTATTATACCGGTCCCTGTGATTAGTCCTTCACTTGTGAAGAATAACCCCTTCTTCTTGATATCGGCGATAACAACCGAGGGGGTTCAGAGATAGAATTACATTAAATACTCCCACAGGGCTGTGCCTCTTCAATCCACCGCGGAGTACTTTTATGGCTGTCATTGTTGCCTCGCCCCGCCCCGTGATGTATGATAGGTTCAGGTACAATGTGGTGACAGGTTCGAGGTAGCCAGAATGGTCACGGAGCGTACAGTCGGCCCGATTAGACCCCCTTCCGAAGCTCACTCTTTATTGATAAGGGTAACGGTAAACTGTCCCTGGAACAGGTGCGAGTTTTGTTCTGTCTTCAAGGGGAAAAGGTTTCAACTAAGGACTGTGGCTGAGGTAAAAGATGATATCCTGGCTGCCAGGGAGCAGGTGGATGCCATCCGGAGATGGGCCGAACAGGCCGGGCTTGGTGATAGACTCGGTGATATCGCCCGCTATAACGGTATTCCCTGGCTGGAGAATGATGGGGTAAAAAGTGCCTTTCTGCAAGACGCGGATAGCCTGATAATGAAAACAGAGCCGCTTAGTGAGATAGTGGCATTTCTGTGTGAAACATTTCCCACCCTGGAGAGGGTATGCTCCTATGCCAGGGGAAAAACCGTCTTCAGGAAGAAGCCCGAGGAATTGAGACGCCTGAGAGCAGCCGGACTTTCGCGTCTGCATATCGGCCTGGAGACGGGGGATGATGAGTTGTTAGCCCGTGTCCAGAAGGGAACCACGGCTGATGAGATGGTGCAGGCTGGCAGGAAAGCCATTGAAGCTGGTTTTGAGCTTTCTGAATATGTAATGCCGGGATTGGGGGGAAGGGAGGGGTGGCGGCAGCACGCTGAGAATACGGCTCGAGTCTTAAATGCAATAAACCCTCACTTCATCAGGCTGAGAAGCCTGCGCCTTAGCCAGGGGACACCACTATACGAGAAGGCTAAACAGGGTGAATTTCATGTTAACTCAGTTGAAGGGGTTCTGCTAGAGATTCGCAGATTTATCGAAGATTTGGAGGTAACTTCTGAGCTGATAACCAGCGATTTTGCCTCTAATTTCTTTATGGGAGGAGTCGATGGTAAGTTTCCGGAGGATAAAGAGAAGTTGCTGAAGTCTATCGACCGGGCTCTGGCGGAGTGGCGACGGACAGGCGAACCCAAACGTAACCCCTTTCTTGGAAGCCTTAACCAGTCTGTTGTCTAAACACGGCTAAGCTGTCCTTTACTGGCAAGCTCCGAGTCTTAGCAAACAGTGTTTAGCCAGTAAGAACTTCCTGAAGTAGGCACAAAAATAGGAGGCGCAGGCTTTGCTTTGGGCTACGCTTATTGTTTTGCTGGCTGCCTTCGTTCGCTCTGTTTCTGGATTTGGCTACGCGCTGCTGGCTACTCCCCTGCTGATATTTGTTTTTGATGCCAAATCGGTGGTGGTGATGAACATTATCCTGGGTATTACCAGCAATATACTGGTGTTGTGGCAAACGAGGCGGCATATTGATTTCAAAAGACTGGCATTTATTAGCCTGGGCGGTATCTTTGGTGTCCCTCTGGGTGCCTATCTGTTGTCCTGGCTCGACCCCTCAATAATAAAACTAACCATAGCCGTGCTGGTTATTCCCTTCTCAGTGCTATTGCTGCTGGGGCGCTCGCACCAGTTTAAGCAGGACAGCCTTGTTTGTGGTCTGGCTGGTGTTGTCAGTGGGCTGCTTACCGCCAGTACCAGTCTGGGTGGCCCACCGGTGGTGCTCCTTTTACTCAACCAGGGCTTGGCCCCGCAAAGGTTTGTGGCTACTCTGGCCGCCTATTTTCTTTTAGTTGGTCTGATGTCTATCGCTGCTTTTTCGTCCCTGGGGATGATTACCACCGACCTCTTGACTAAGGTAGCTATCCTGCTACCGGCCTTGTTTGTCGGCTCCTATGTGGGTGTCAAATTGTTACCCAGGATAAATATGACTCTTTTCAGGAAAATTGTCCCGTCTTTAATGTCTGTGACTGCGATAGTAATTATTGTTTCTGTCATAGTGGAGTTGCCGGGATGATTTTGCCGAACTCTGCGGTCATGGTAATATACTGGTAGACAAAGGGAGGTTGAAATGACAACCGAATCCAGCCGGGGGAAGCAGCGGCCTAATCCTATCGACCGTGCTCTAGGCGGCTGGCAGCCAGCCAGAGTGCTAATGGCGGCTAACCACCTCGATTTCTTCACCGTCCTCGGGGATGAGGCTCTCACCGCCGGGGATGTTGCCTCACGCTGTGGCACTCACCCCCGTTCCACCCGGACGTTGCTTAACGCCTGCGTTGCCCTGGGTATCCTGGAGAAAGAGGGCGACCTCTACCGTAACTCAGCCGAGGCTCGGGAATCTCTGCTCCGGGGTAAGCCTGGTTACATCGGTGATGCCATTGCTCATCAGGATGACATGTGGCAGCGCTGGGGCAAGCTGCACGAGGCAGTACGCACCAACCGCCCGGTGGTTAGGGATTACACTGCGATCGAGCAGTCTGAGGCACACCGCAACTTCATTCTGGCGATGCACAACCGGGCGATGCGGGGAGCATCCCTGCTCGCTGAGAGTTTAGACCTCAGCGGCCGGCGGCAGTTCTTCGATGCCGGCGGTGGCCCCGGCACCTATTCCATATTCCTGGTAAGGCGCTATCCTGGCCTACGGGCCATCGTCTTCGACCTGCCCCAGACCATCGAGATTACCAAAGAAATCATCGCCGACTTCGGCGTTGCTGACCTGGTTACCACCCGTAGCGGCGACTACTTTAAGGACGACTTTGGCCAGGGTAATGACGTGGTATTGCTCTCGGCTATCTTGCACTCCATGGGACCGGAGCGGAGCCAGAGCCTGCTGCTGAAAGCCTATGATTCCCTCATCTCCGGCGGGCTGGTAGTCGTCCATGAAAATCTTATCAGCGACGAGGGCACCTCCCCCCTGCGAGCGGTGCTGTTCTCGCTGAACATGCTGGTGAACACCGGTGAGGGCCAGTCCTACTCCGGGACGGAGGTTATGAGCCTGATGGAAGCGGTGGGTTTTATCGGACCCAGAGTCATCCCTATTCCCCAGTCGATGGGCGCATCTCTGGTTATATCCGTCAAACCCTAGAAGCTACGGTAGAGTGTCAGGCAGCCGGTTTTTCCCAGCGTTAATGCTCCCGGGCAATGAGTCGGAGGTTTTTACTGCCAGTGAGAACACTTAAAAATACGACAAGCCGCATCATTATGCATGTCGACCTTGATGCTTTCTTTGTCTCGGTAGAGCAAGTGCTCAATCCTGAGCTTCAGGGTAAAGCGGTAGTTGTTGGCGGCCGGCCGGGAGGAAGGGGAGTAGTTGCCGCCGCTTCTTATGAGGCTCGAGCTTTTGGCGTGCACTCCGCCATGCCATTGAAGACCGCCAGCCGTCTCTGTCCGCAAGCCATCTTTATCGAAGGTAGCTTTCCCAGGTACCGGGCTGCTTCGCAAAGATTTATGGCTATCCTGGCTGACTTTTCGCCTTTTATTGAGCCGCTTGGCCTTGATGAAGCCTATCTGGATGTAACCGGCTTTGAATCTATCTACGGCTCTATTCCCCAGATGGCGATAGCTATCAAACAGCGGGTTAAAGGCGAACTGGGTCTCGGCGCGTCAGTCGGTATTGCCAGTTGCCAGGTCGTCGCCAAGGTTGCCTCTGATTTATCCAAGCCAGACGGGTTGGTGGAGGTAGGCAGAGGGGAGGAACGTGCCTTCCTGGCACCCCTGCTGGTAGCTAAATTACCGGGAATAGGCAAAAAGACCGGGCGGATATTAGAGAGCCTGGGCATACATACAATTGGTGAATTAGCTGTTACGCCGTTAAGCCTCCTGAAAAGCCATTTTGGTGTGTCTGGTGAAGTTCTGCATCGCTCTGCCAACGGTATTGACGATAGAAAGGTGGAGCCACCGGCGGCGGCTAAGTCCATCAGCCGGGAGACTACCTTTGCTCAAGACACCAAAGACCGGGTACTGCTCAGGGCGACACTGCGCTATCTTGGCGAAAGGGTTGGGGCTGATTTACGAGGGCGAGGCAAGCAAGCCGGGTGCCTGACCCTGAAGCTGAGGTACGCTGATTTCACCACCATTACCCGCAGTTACACCCTGCGGCAAACCACCGATAGCGACCAGACGATTTTTCAGACCGGGGTAGAGTTGCTGGATAGGGCGCTCTCTGGGGAGAAACAGCCGGTTCGTCTTATTGGCATCGGGGTCTCAAGCCTGGTTGAACCGGGCCGGCAGTTGGCTCTGCTGGAGGCATCAGCCCCCAGGCTGGAGCAGCTAAATAAAGCCATTGACCGCATCCGCAATAAGTATGGCTTCACCGCCATCCAGAGCGGACAAACCCTGCGGCTCAAAGACCTCTTCCCCTCAGACGATGATGGCTACACCATCCACACGCCGAGCTTATCGAGGTAGCAAGCTAGAAATCTATCCAACCAATAATGGGTAGTTTGAAGGGGCAAAGCCCCTTCAAAAACAATCTTCCCCCTCTCCTTAAAAGGAGAGGGGGATTAAGGGGGTGAGGTTAGCTATCTTGTGATAGTATATACAATCTCGTTAAAATATGTTTTAATACATAAGATGTTAATATCAAAGGAGAGGTTGGATGGAGCAAATAGAGTTAAAGACGGCTAACCGGGAGATTCTGGGTAAAAAAGTCAGGTTTTTACGGCGCCAGGGGATTACTCCGTTGCATCTTTTTGGTCACGGCATCGAGTCAGTGGCATTACAAAGTGAGACCGCCAACCTGCGGCGGGTGTTAGCTGAAGCCGGGAAGACGAGGATTGTCAGTCTCAAGCTTAATAATGAAAAAATACCGAGGAACGTTATGGTGCGTGAAGTTCAGATAGAGCCACTAACTGGAGGGTTGCTTCATGTCGATTTTTATCAAGTAAGAATGGCAGAAAAGGTAAAGGTGGAGATTCCTGTTATTTTACTTGGGGAAGCGCCAGTCTTAAAGTTAAAAGAGAATATGCTGGTACAGGAGCTCAGCATTTTGACTGTCGAGTGCCTCCCGGCTAAAATTCCTGCCAGTGTAGCCGTGAACCTCAGTTCCCTCACCGAGCCAGAGCAAGTCGTGCGCGTCAAGGACCTTGAACTGGACAAGGAGGTCACTGCTCTCAGGGACCCTGAAGTGGTGGTGGTAAGAATTAGCTCACGGCCGGTAGAGGTGGTAGAGAAGGAGAGGGAGGCCGCCGCCGTTAAAGCGCCTGAAGCAATCCCATCAGCCGAAGAGGAGGCAAAAGAGGAATAATTACCCCTCTCAATAAATCTACTTGTCTCATACTGCGGCAATGATTATAATAAAGCCCATCTAAGAAAGGAGATTGCCAAAATGCCATCGTATGCCTTTTTTCATAATGAATTTGTTCCTCTGGAAGAAGCTAACCTGGGAGTGATGACCAACTTCTTTCACTACGGCACCGGGGTCTTTGAAGGCATCCGGGGTAACTGGAATGGTGAGAAGCAGCGGATTTACCTCTTCTGTCTCAAAGAACACTATCAACGCCTGCAGCGGGGCTGCCGGATATTGAAAATTGACCTGCCCTATAATATTGATGAGTTATGCCGCATAACGGTGGAACTGGTAACCAAGTGTGGTTTTAAGGAGGACATCTATATCCGTCCTTTAGCTTATAAAAGCTCCGAGACCCTGGGGGTTCGTCTCCATGACCTTGAATCTGATTTTCTGGCATTTGCCTTTCCCTGGGGACCATATTTGCCGGAAAAAGCGAGGTGTTGCATCTCTTCATGGCGGTTCCCCGGTGAAGTACCACGGGAGAAGCTTACCGGGCTCTATGTCACCAATGCCCTGGCCAAGACAGAAGCCGCTGATAATGGCTTTGATGAGGCAATTATGCTGACCACGGATGGTTATGTCGCTGAAGGGAGTGGGGAGAACCTCTTTCTCGTCAAAGATAGCCAACTGGTAACTCCAGCCAGTTACGATGGTATTCTGATGGGTATTACTCGCGATAAGGTAATGGCACTGGCGGAAGCTGAGCTGGGTATCAAGACTACGGAAAGACATGTCGACCGCATCGAACTTTACACGGCTGATGAGTGCTTCCTTACCGGTACCGCGGCTCATATAACACCGGTCGCCGAGATAGACCGGCGCCGGATAGGTAACGGTGAAATCGGTGAGGTAACCAAGAGATTACAACAAATCTACTTCAATGTAATACGGGGCAATAACCCGAAATACCTGAGCTGGTGCACACCGGCCGATAAAAAGACCCCGGTAACAGAGGTCTGAATGACAGGTAATGAGTCCATGGCTGTAATCACTGCTTATCTCTCAGGTCTGGCCAATTCCGATGAGAATATCTGGTTAAAATGTGGTTGATTTACGCCTATTGGTAATAAAAGGTAATTCAGGTGGCTAGGCTAATTGCCTGATGACGGCGATAACCCTGCCTTGAATTTCAACATTGTCCGGCTCGGCATAGATGGGTTTCATCCGCCGGTTGGCTGGCTGGAGTCGGATGCGGCCCGGCTCCCGATAAACTTTTTTCAGGGTAGCTTCCTTTTCAGCCTTAAGCCATATCGCGGCCATCTCCCCATTTTCCACCACGTTGACATACTGCATCAAGACAATATCACCATCGTTAATCAGGGCATCCACCATCGATGAACCCTTTACCTTGAGAGCGTAAATCCCTTCCCGGCCTCGGGTTAAGTCTTCGCTGATATCCAGAATCTCTGCGGCAGCAGTAACATCCCAGGTATCAGGAGTGGGTACCGGTATCGGCTCACCAGCCGCTATCTGGCCAATAACGGGCACTTGAGAGCTGTTCCCCGCAAGGGGAGACCGGGTAAGTAGCTCAATACCCCGCGAAATCCCGGAGTGGCGGCGAATATACCCCGCCCTCTCTAATATATCAAGGTTATAATCGACCACCGATGTGGAGCTAATTCGACACCCGCTGACTATATCCCGCACAGTGGGTGGATAGCCCCTCTCTGCCCAAAAATGGTGGGTAAAATCAATAATTTGCTGCGACCTGGCTGAGAGTGTCTTCATCTATCACCTTACCGGGTTAGCTCCTGGCTATTGCGAACACTTGTTCTAGATAACTTTAGAACTAATAAAGCTTCTTGTCAAGTTTTTGTCGTGCGGTGTCCAGAGTATGTTAGACACTCCAGGTTTACTTGCCTTTATATACTGGCGGCCGCTTCTCCATAAAGGAGCTAGATGCCTCTTTGGAGTCCTGCGTGCCCCTGATGGCGCTGCCCGCCGCATGCTCAAAGACTATCTGGTCTTCCAGACTGGACGCCCCAAGGCTGTGATATATGGCTTTCTTAGTCATGGCAAGGGTAAGCGGGGGTATTTGCATCATCTTTTTTGCCATCTCTTTAGCTGCCTTCATCAGCTCGTCGTGGGGCACAACCCTGTTTGCCAGGCCGACTCGCTCCATCTCTTTGGCATCAATGATGTCATTGGTATAGGCAAGCTCCAGGGCACGGTGTGTTCCAATCGCTCGCGTCATCAGCCAGGTTATTCCATCTCCCGGGACGACACCTATCCTGGTGAAGGCAATACGGAATCTGGCCTGCTCGGAGGCAATTATGACATCGCAGGCCAGGGCAAAGCCGATGCCTGACCCGGCGGTAATGCCATTTATGGCAGCGATGGTCGGTTTGTTCAAGCTATGGAGAGCATCCATCAGCCGCACTGTCGATACCGGCAGCATCAGGCGCTGCCGTGGTGGCTCATCGTCAGCCTCCTCTGTTCCGGCGACGACGGTGCCCACGTCAGCCCCGGCGCAAAAGCCACGACCGGCTCCCGTCACAATCAGTACCCTGACAGCGCTGTCCGCGCCGGCATCTTCGATGCACTTTCTTGCTTCCACTCGCATCGGCGGTATCCAGGAGTTAAGTCTATCCTGCCGATTTAAGGTGAGGATGGCAATCCCATCTTCCTTTTCGTAGATAACCCACTCGTATTCCATTGCCTAACAATCTCCTTTCTGTAGTGAGGCCATTGTTGCCCCGAACAGAGTCAGGGTCAACAGGATATTCGGTAACTTTTTTAAAAGCTGATAACTACAGCTTTATCAGCTTAACGGTATCGATACCAGGGACGGATAGGATTTGTTGCCGTTGCTTCTCGGGCAGGGGTTCATCCAGGGCGAGTATCATTAGCGCTTGCCCCCTCTGCTTGAGACGGCCGAGGTGCATAGAACTAATGTTTATATTGGCATCGCCGGTTATCTTGCCGACAGCCCCGATAAGACCGGGACGGTCGAGATGGTCGCTGAACAGGAAGTAACCTCCGGTAGGGACAATATCAATCCAGTAGTCATTAACACGGACAACATGTGTCTCACCACGCAGTACGGTGGTGGCCACAGCCGTGGTGCCGCTGCTGGTGGTAACTTCGATAGTAATAAGGCTGGCATAGTTTTCACAGGTAGCCTCCTTTTGTTCCACCACGGTTAGACCACGCCGGGCAGCCACGATGTTAGCATTAACCAGATTAATCCGTTCCTCACTTACGCCTTCCAGTAACCCCCCGAGGACAGTTGCCTTGAGAGCATTAGTATCATAATTAGAAACCTCACCATCATATTTAATCTGGATAGAACTCATCTGGCCTTCGACTAACTGGCTGACCAGCCGGCCGGCTACGGAAGCCGCCTTAATAAAGGGCGCCAGCGCCAATAGAGTTTCGGCTGAGATAAAGGGGGCATTAACCGCGTATCGGGCTGGCTCTCCCTTAAAGACAGCAATAATCTGCTCGGCTATATCCTGGGCGACCATAGCTTGAGCTTCGGTGGTAGAAGCCCCTAAATGAGGGGTAATAATAATAGAGTCATCTTCAAAGAGGACACTATCTTCCAGCGGTTCTGTGTTAAAGACATCAAAGGCGGCACCAGCTACTCTTTTCTCCTTGATCGCTTTAACCAGCGCCTCTTCGTCAATCAACCCGCCCCGGGCGGTATTGATGAAGCGAGCCGTTGGCTTGACCAGAGCCAGCTCTTTGGCGCCGATTAATCCCCTGGTTGATTTTGTTAGCGGTATATGGAGAGTGATAAAGTCCGCTTCCTTAAGTAGCTGTTTTAGAGAAGTAAGCTCAACCTGAAGGTTGCGCGCGTAGTCAGCCGAGATAAAGGGGTCATAAGCAATCAGTTTCATCTCCAGGCCGCGGGCACGTCTGGCTACCTCTGAACCGACATTACCCAAGCCAATGATACCTAATGTTTTGTTTCTGAGCTCGGTGCCCATGAAGTCAGCTCGCCGCCATACCCCGGACTTGAGGACGGCATTAGCCTGAGGAATATGGCGAGCCAGGGCAAACATAAGGGCAATGGTGTGCTCAGCGGCTGAGGTGGTATTGCTCGTAGCGGCATTGACCACCACGATGCCCCGCCGTGTCGCTTCTTCAACATCGATATTATCCACGCCCACACCAGCTCGGGCGATGACCTGTAGTTTCTTCCCGGCTTCTATCACCCTGGCTGAGACCTGGGTCTGGCTGCGCACTACCAGGGCTTCGTAGTCACCGATAAGGGATAGCAACTCCTCAGGCTTCAGGTCTGGTCTGATATCAACCTCAGCCTGGCGACGGAGAAGGTCGATTCCTTCCTCTCCAACCGGTTCCGCAATTAGTACCTTCATAAATCCAAATCAACCACCCGTAAATCCAGCTTGTGGCAGTGCCGTCTTCAGGGCTGAGATTACGGCTTTAATGTCACTCACGGTTACCCAGCCCAGGTGCCCGATGCGGAATATTTTACCATCCAGCTTCTGCTGTCCCTCACCGAGTATCAT